>JBDHMR010000149.1:0-5264 GCA_039656035.1 Gemmatimonadota bacterium | reverse complement strand
TTGAGGACGGCACCATTTCCGAGAGTTCCGGCGTGGTTGCCAGCCGCCAGTTCGGCGGTGTCCTGTGGACGCACAACGACGGGGGAAACGCGCCTTACCTCTTTGCTACCGACACCCTCGCCCGCATGCTGGGCACCTGGGCCGTCGCCGCCGGCAAAAACCGCGATTGGGAAGACATCGCGATGGGACCGTGTGCCGATGGCGGCCACTGCCTCTACCTCGCCGACGTGGGAGACAACAACAGGAAACGACCGACCGTCAGCATATACCGGGTCCGTGAGCCTGAGCCCGGTGCCATACCCAAAGATTCGATCGGCCAAACGGGGGCCACCGAAACCCTGACGTTTCAATATCCAGACGGCCCCACGGACGTAGAGGCGATGTACCTCGATCCCGACGGCGGTGTGTATCTCATCAGCAAGGGTGGCTCGGGTCCGGTTACCCACTACCGACTCCCGGCCGACGCTTGGGGTACGAACCAGGCGGTGACGGCGGAAGAATTGGGCCTTTTCCCGGTCGATCCCGGGACGACCCGTCTGGCAGGAGTTACCGGGGCCGACCTCTCGGCGGACGGCCGCCGGCTGGTGGTACGGACCTATCGAGAACTGTTCTTCTACGCCGTGGATGAGGCCGGCGCCGTGGGCGACGGGCCGGTCACCACTTGCCCGGTTCTGGGCCTCGAATCACAGGGAGAGGGAGTCGCCTGGCTGGACGACGGGCGCGTGGTGCTAACGAGCGAGCGCGGTGTATTCGGCCGGGGTACCGTTGCCATAGTTCACTGTCCTCTCCCGCAGTCCTTTTTCTGAAGGTGACAGTCTTGTGCGTGTGAGTCTGCGTTGGCTGTTGCTGGTACCCCTCCTGGCAGGTCTGATCCTGCTGGTGGACCGGCGCTCGACCGACCGTCCGCTCCACGAGGCGGAATGGTTGAGCGCAGACGACGTTCAAGTGCGGGTCGTGCGAGCAGGCACCGGAGACACCACCGTGGTCCTGTTTCACGGGTACGCCGAATCGCTGATGGCCTTCCGGCCGATGTTCGACCAGCTGGCCGCCCGTACCAGTGTCGTGGCGGTGGATCTCCCGGGATTCGGCCTCAGCGACAAGCCGCGGGCCCCCTACGATTTGGCCAGCTACGTCAGGCGAATGACGGCGTTCATCGACCGGCACGTCCCCGGACCGATCGTGTTGGTGGGGCACTCGCTGGGGGGAGAAGTGGCGGCGGCGGTAGCGCTCGAGCGGCCCGACCAGGTGGTCGGGTTAGTGTTGATCGCGTCGGCCGGCTGGGGACTGAGCCCGGCAACCATGGCGCTGGCCCAGGAGGGAGCCGAGGTCATGGGTTGGATCAACTCGGTGGTCGGCGAGCTGGTGGTCCCGCTGCACGACCCGGCGTGGCTGGCCGAGCCCAAGGAACGGCGCCGGTACGATCCGCTGCTCGATCCCGCGTTTCGGGCGGCCTCGGCGCGGGTACTCAAAGAATTTGATTTCGAGGCCCTCCAGACGAGGTTTGGTGACATCCGACAGCCGACGTTGCTGATTTGGGGAGAGCGGGATCCCACCATCCCCTTCGCCTTCGGCAAGGCCATCGATGAAGCCATCGAATGCAGCCGGATGATGACGATTCGCCGTACCCTGCACCGGCCACACCAGACCGAACCTGATGTCGTGGCCCAGGCAATAGAACATTTTCTGGACGACCCGCCTACGTGTCCGCCGGGGTCGAGTCCGTCAGAGGAGACAGGATGAAACGGGTGTTGTTGATAGCGGCGCTGGTCCTGACCGGCTGCCAGGAAGGATCTGTCGTCACGCTGGTGGATTCGGCGGAGGACCGACTGGCCGATGCCGTGAGCCGAACGACGTTCTGGGCGGCGCTGGAATTCCTGTCCGATGACGGACTGGAGGGGCGAGCACCCGGCACCCGCGGAGGCGACCTGGCAGCCAAGTACATCGCGGCAGAATTCCGCCAGATCGGACTGGAGCCGGCGGGCGAGGGCGGGACGTTCTTTCATCGTGTCCCCATCATCTCTCTGACTCCCAATCCAACCTTGTCCCTTCTGGCCCCGGGAGGTAGGGCACGGCGGCTGCGCCACCCGGACGACTACGTCCTGTGGTCGATGCGGGATGAGCCGGTGATCGAGGCACGGAGTGATCTCGTGTTCGTCGGCTTCGGCGTGGTCGCGCCGGAATATCAGTGGGACGACTACGCCGGGGTCGACGTGACGGGGAAGATCGTCCTGACCCTGGTCAACGACCCGGGCTTCGTCGATTCGACCATCTTCCGCGGCGACGAGCTGACCTACTACGGCCGCTGGACCTACAAGATCGAAGAGGCTGCCCGACATGGGGCATCCGGCATTCTGTTGGTCCACACCGCCCCGAGTGCCACCTACGGTTGGGGCACGGTATCCGGGTCGTGGACCGGACCTCAGGTCCGGCTGGAAGCGCCGCCGACGTCACTCCTCCTGGCAGGGTGGCTGGCGGAATCGGTGGCGACGGAACTGTTGCAACCGGTGGCACCATCGGTGGAGGCCGTGCTGCGCGTCGCGGCGTCGGGGAGTTTCACCCCAGTCGAACTGCCGGTCGCGGCAGTGGCGTCGGTGGTGAGTACCATCGAGTTGTCCGAGACGGTAAACGTCATCGGGCGGCTCACTGGCTGGGGCCACAACCCCAACGAGTCGGTCCTGATCGGCGGCCACTACGACCATCTGGGAATCGGAGCCCCGGTCGAGGGAGATTCGATCTACAACGGCGCCGTGGACAACGCCTCGGGCACCGCGGCAGTGATAGCCGCGGCCGAAGCGTTCGTGACCAGCGGCGTGCGCCCCGATCGGTCGATCCTGTTCATGGCGTTCGGGGCCGAAGAATCCGGTCTACTCGGCTCCAAGGCGTTCGCCACCCGGCCCACGCTCCCGCTGCGAGACTTGGCCGCGGTAATAAACCTCGACGAAATGAACCTCTACGGCCCGACGACCGACGTTTCCGCCCTTGGTGTAAACCAGTCTTCCCTGGGCGACGCCTTCACTGCCGCCGCCCGCGCCGAGAGGTTGGCGGTGACCGTCAACCCGGACGCCATCCGAAAGGGCTTTTTCTTCCGCTCGGATCATTTCCCGTTCGTTGTGGAAGGAGTGCCGGCCCTCTCGCTGCAGTTCGGCCAGGAGTACGTGGGGCGGGATCCAGGTTGGGGAGCACAGATGGATGCGGAATATGCGGAATTACGATACCACCAGCCGGGTGACGAACTCCTCACCTGGTACACACCCGACGGCGCGATGCAACAACTCCGGACAATGCTCAGGACCGCCTTGAAGGTGGCGGAGGCGTCCGATCAACCGGCATGGAACGAAGGCTCCGAGTTCAAGGCCGCGGGCGAGTCCCGGATGCAGCAGTAGTCTCGCTCACGAAGAGCCTTCCTTCCACCGGTCTTCCAGGGCAACCCCCAGCCCATCGGCGATGCGGTTCACGAAAGCAAAGTAGGCCGTAACCGATACCAGGTCGTGGATGGCGACATCGCCCAGTCCGTGGCTTCGGAGCGGAACTACGTCCTCCGGGGTGATGTCCCCGGGAGACCGGGTCAACTTCACCGCATAATCGAGAATGGCCCGATCCACCGGAGGCAATTCCAGAGTGCGGTAGTCACTCACCAATCCCTCGACGAACCCTGCGTGGTCCTCGCCAGGATGGTCCCGCTGCAACACGACACGGAGTCCCGCCCCGTGATGTGCCGTTCAGTAGTGGCAGTCGTTGTAGGCCGAAACGACGACCCCGATCATCTCCCGTTGCCGGCGCGTGAGAGGGCTTCTGCGCCGCATGAGTTCGATGTACAGGTCGTAGTGGTGGCGCATTACCCTCGAGTGAACGCCATGGATACGGATGATGTTGTCATCATCCGAAACCCGGTCGCGTTCGGGGATGTCCGAATCCTGGACGTAGGAAATGAAGGCCATAATGTGCCCCTCCGGCATGTCCCAGGCGGAAAGCCACTGCAATCTCGCCCTGTAAGTTATTATCATACAATAAGTTAACGAATTGGGACTAGTGGCAGTCCACCAGTAATACTATAATTGCGGCCGTTTCCCGCTCCCACCATCAGGCAAGGAGTCCACCCTGGAACTCCCTCAGCAGCATCAGGTACCACTCACGTGGCTCCTCGAGCACGGGGGCCCGTCGATCCGCTACCGCGTCCTGCAGGACTTGGCGCCAGAGGGATATGCCTCGCCTGAGGAACTGGCGGAGGCAGCCGAGGCTGTCAGGGGCAACAAGGTGGCCTCCAGCACCGCCAAGAAGCAGCGGCCAACCGGCGTCTGGGCCGGCAACATGATGGGCTTGGCCCCGTCCGCGGCGCAGGGCATTCGTGACGTCGGCACGGTGGCGCAGTATCGCCGTCTGCTTCAGCTCGGCTGGCCGGCGGACGACCGTACCTTCAAACTGACCAGCAGGGTGTTGTTCCGCCTGCTGTCACGGGACCCGGACCCGGCACTCCTGTTCGAGTTCAAGAAAATGGTCAAGGAGGTTCCCACCGCTGAAGGTTGGGTGAGAAACAACCTCAGAGAGGCGGCCTCGGCGGCGCTGGCCGAGGCTGGCTTCAACGCCGACCCGCGCCTGCGAGGCTCGGCCCATCGAACTGCGTCGGCCATATCCCAGTTCCTCAGAAGCCCCGAAGCCGACAAGCCGTTCGTGAAGGTGGGGCAGAAGCACGTGCTCCACCCCGACGCGTATCCACCTACCTGGTACTCCCTGGCCATGCTGGCATCGATGCCCAACCTCCAGCGAGAACGCGCCGGCTTCACCGAACGTTTGGGGCAATACCTGGCACAGCCGATGCCCAAGAAACCGGTGGTCATCAAGCTCGGGAAAAAGTCCTTGAGACCGGCCCACGTTCTGCTGGGCAACCCCATCAAGGCCGACGCCAGGGGTGTGACCACCGATATCCCACTGGCCCTCCACTTCATCAACATCATGGCCCGGATCGATGCCTATCGATGCCTTGCACACTGCGCCCACAGCCATGCGAGTCCTGGGGAGATTGCTGAAGGAGTGTGATAATACCGGAGTGTGGCATCCCAAGAACCTCCGTTCGCAGCCCAAGGGAACCAACAAGGCCAGCTACCATTTCTTCCCATTGGTGCCGGTAGACAAGACCCCTGAGTCCCGTCAGATCGACGTCACCTTCCGGCTGGCCCTGACGGCCAAACTGCTGGGCTGGGAACTGGAATACACCTGAGGTAGCTCAATCCGGTTGATTCTCAGGGGGTGGTAGCTCATACTACTAC
>JBDHMR010000148.1:0-5176 GCA_039656035.1 Gemmatimonadota bacterium | reverse complement strand
CTGAACGACTGGTTCGCCGGGTGGCGGAAGCGCGGTTGCCGACGCCTTACGGTGAGTTCACCATCGTGGCCTACGCCAACGAAGTCGACAACGCCGAACATCTGCTCATAGCCAGTGAAGGGAAGGGGGCCATCGTCTACCTCGACCAGGAAGGGCGTGGTATCGGCCTGCTGAACAAGCTGCGAGCCTACGAGTTGCAGGATGGCGGGGCCGACACGGTCCAGGCCAACAAGAAATTGGGATTTGGGGCGGACCTGCGAAACTACGGGATCGGCGCCCAGATCCTGCGCGACCTCGGATTGTCCTCCATTCGCGTCATGACCAACAACCCTCGCAAGCTTGTGGGGATCGACGGATACGGATTGCGCATCGTCGAACGTGTCCCGCTCCTCATTGAACCAACCGACGATAATCGCGAATACCTAGCCGCCAAGCGCGATCAGCTCGGTCACATCATAGGTCACTAACCGCCATGCCAGAGATTTCCGGACGACTCCGCCCAGTGGGACGGGTCTGCATAGTCGTTAGCCGATACAACCAAGTAATTACCGGCAAGTTGCTCGACGGAGCCCGGCGATGCGCCCGCGATGCGCGCATCCCCGATGATCAGGTCGACATCCTGTGGACCACTGGAGCCTTCGAGCTGTCCGGTGCTTGTGCCGCCGCGGCCGACAGTGGCCGCTACGCCTGCCTCGTGGCCTTGGGCGCGGTCATCCGCGGAGAGACGCCGCACTTCGAGTACGTGTCCAGCGCCGCGACTCAGGGGCTGACGGCCGTGGCGGTCCAATCAAAGATTCCCCTCGGCTTCGGTGTGCTGACAGTCGATTCCCTGACACAGGCGACAGCCCGGGCGGGTGGCGGTGCCGGCAACAAGGGATACGAGGCGGCCGAATCAGCCATCCAACTGGCGGACGCTCTGGGCACACTTCGCTCGCTCGATGCTCAGACCTGAATCCAAGACGCGGGCCAGGGCGTTGCAGTTGTTGTGCGCGTGGGACCTGCAGGATCAGGCGCCGCTGCGGGACGTCGCTAGCCGCACCATCCGATTGTGCCGCCGGGGAGGACCGCAGCTACTCGAGCGGGCCGAAGAGCTGGCGCAGGCGGTGGTGCAAGACGTCGACTCGCTCGACCGACTCGCCGCCGGGGCCAGCGAGAACTGGCGACTGGACCGATTGGGTGTAGTAGAACGCAACATCCTCCGGATCGGCATTCGAGAACTCACCGACGAATCCGTCATGCCCGACCCCACCAAGTCGGCCAAGGTCATCATCGATGAGGCCGTCCGCTTGGCCCACTGGTTCGGTCCTCTGAAGTCTCCCGGGTTCGTCAACGGCGTCCTTGACCAGATCGCCCGTTCACAGGGACGGTTGTGAACATTCTCGCCGTCAACTGGCTCGATATCGACAACCCGCAAGCAGGTGGCGCCGAGGTCCATTTCTTCGAGCTGTTCCAGCGGTTGACCCAGCGCGGTCACCGGGTGCGGTTGCTGGCCTCCGGCTGGGGAGGATGTCAGGATCGTGCCACCGTCGCAGGCATCGACGTGTACCGATTGGGCCACAGGTTTTCTTTCGCGGCAAAGGCGCGGCAAGCGTTCCGCGGATTGCTGCAGGCCGATCCTCCCGATATCGTGGTCGAGGATATCAACAAACTCCCCTTGTATCTGACAACACTGTGCGACACGCCGTTCTGTGCCATAGTACCTCACCTATTCGGGACCACGGCGTTCCGGGTAGCCTCCTTGCCGGCAGCTACCATGGTGTGGCTGGCGGAACGTCCTATCCCCTGGGTGTACCGGAGGGCAGGGTTCCACGCCATCAGCGAGAGTACCAGGGACGACTTGGTGGCACGGGGGGTCCAGCGGGATCGAATACGAGTCATTCACCCGGGAGTGGCCCCGGTGGTGGGCTCCCCTGGGCCGACTTCCCCGGAGACCCCTCCGTATTTCCTGTACGTTGGCCGTCTCAAGCGTTATAAAGGGGTAGGTGTGGCCCTCCGGGCGCTGGCGATTGCCCGGAGGGAGGTACCCGACATCACCCTGCGGATTGCCGGCAGTGGTGATGACCTGGCCCGATTGAAGAGGTTGGCTCGGGAATTGGACATCGAAGGGGCAGTCCGGTTTCTTGGGTATGTTTCGGAAGACGAGAAGGCCACGTTGTTTCGAGGGGCGGTGGCCAACGTGTTTCCTTCGCCGAAGGAAGGGTGGGGGATGACCATCGTCGAGGCGGCGGCATTGGGTACGCCCTCGCTGGCGTCCGACAGTCCCGGATTGCGCGATTCGGTGCGTCATGGCGAGAGCGGATTTCTGGTGCCCCACGGAGACGCGGATGCCATGGCCGAGCGGATGGTCGCCCTGGTGAGGGACGAGGAGCTACGGGCTCGGTTGGGCCGCGGGGCCGCAACTTTCGCCGCGTCGCTCACGTGGGACGATGCCGCGGATCTCACCGAGCGACACCTGGAAGACATCATTGGTGAATGATACCTGGAGGAGGCGACATGCAGACAACCATCACGGCCCGTCATTTCGAACTCAGCGACAGCCTCCGCGAACGCGCGGATACCATCATGGCCCGGCTGGAAAGCGCGGCGCCACGGCCGGTGTCGAATCACATAGTTTTCGATCCCGAGGGGTCTACCCCAAGCGCTGAGATTCGGCTGCATTTGTCACAAGGGGAGGTGATTGTGGCAACCGGTGAAGGCCCGGATCACCTGACCGCGCTCGACCGGGCGGAAGCCAAACTAAGAAGCCAATTGCGTAAGGCCGTCGAACGGCCGCGCCGGGTGAGAAAACCTACCACGGATCAAGCGTGACGCTCCGCTATCGGGATTTTCTCGAGCGAAAGGGCGACCCGCTCCAGTTGGAAGTCCTCACCGGCGACCTGGGACTGGACCAGCCGATCCCGGACGACGAGGTGGCCAGCCCGGGACTGGCGCTCGCCGGGTTCGATGGCCGGTTTTCTCCCCGGCGCCTTCACGTGCTGGGCGAGACCGAAATCACCTACCTCGACTCGCTCGACCCGGATGAACGTCGAACACGGCTGGAGGCGTTTTTCGCCTTCGATCTGTCGTGCCTGTTCATTACCAAGGCGCAGAAGGTGCCCGACGAGCTGGTCGAAATCGCCAAGGAACGGCACATCCCCGTATTCCGGACCGCTCTCAAGACAGCCGAGTTTTATCGCCGGATCAAGCCGATCGTGGAGGAGGCCTTTGCCCCGCGTACCACGGTCCACGGGTCCATGGCAGATGTTTATGGCGTGGGGTTGTTGTTCATGGGCGGATCGGGCATCGGCAAGAGCGAGTGCGTGTTGGACCTGGTGGAACGGGGCCACCGCCTGGTGGCCGACGACGTGGTAATGATCACCCGCCGCGGCAATGACATGTTGATGGCCCAGGGACACGAACTGGCGCGTCACCACATGGAAATCCGCGGCATAGGCCTGGTAGATATCCCCACCTTGTTCGGCGTGCGCGCCGTGCGGCAACAGAAGCGTATCGAGGTGGTAGTGGAGTTGGAGCCGTGGGACACCGCCCGCGAATTGGACCGCACCGGATTGTCCCGGCAAGAGACCACCATTCTCGACGTGACGCTTCCCAAAGTGGTCGTCCCACTGAACCCGGGAAAGAATCTGACGGTCATTTCCGAGGTGGTCGCCATGATGCACTTGTTGCGCTTCTCCGGTGTTGACGTGGCTGCGGCGTTCAACGAACGGCTCATCAGGCGGCTGCAAGACAAACGCGGTATCCAGGAGTATCTCCAGGAAGACTATGAGTGACGGCTTGCGCGGTGTGATCGTGTGTCACGCCGGGTTGGCCGCCGCGTTGGTCGAGGCGGTGAATCAGATCACCGGTCTCGGCGACGCCCTCGTCCCGGTATCCAACGAGGGGTGCGACCGGGACTCGTTGCGTGACCGCATCGCCGAGGCCCTGGGACGCGATCCGGCTGTTGTCTTCGTGGATCTGCCCACGGGGTCGTGCATGATGGCGGCATTGCGGGAACTGCAGGAAGTCCACCAGGCCAGCATCGTGACCGGGGTCAATCTTCCCATGCTGCTCGAGTTCGTATTCCATCGTGAGAGTACGCCGGAAGAGGCAGCCGAAAGGGCCAGGGCCGCCGGCACCGATGCCATGCGTGTTTCCTGATGGCTGTGGCACTCTACCGCATCGACGATCGCCTGATTCACGGACAGGTGGTGATTGGTTGGGGACAATTCCTCGGCGTCGGTCTGGTGGTGCTGGTGGATGACGGGGTCATGGAAGAGGAGTGGGAACAGGATCTATATCGCGCGGCCATGCCGCCCGGGATGGATGTGGTCTTCGCCGGAACCGAACACGCCTGCAATGAACTGTCGGTTTGGGAGGCCGATCCGCGGCGGACCGTGGTCCTGACGGGCGACGTGCCCACCATGGCCGAGCTGGCTCGACGCAATCCGACGCTGGTCAAGGAGGTCAACCTCGGCGGGATTCACCACCTTAGCGGCCGAACGAAAAGGTTGCCGTACATGTACCTGACTGAGGACGAGCTGAGCCAACTGCAAGCGCTCGAGAGCAGCGGCGTCAGGGTCATGGCCCAGGACGTTCCTTCGGCGGCCCCGAAAGGCTTGAAGGCGCTGTCGTGATCGACATGCCTGTGGAGGTAGCGGTTGCCCTGCTCGGTTGGGGAACCCTGGTGGGCCTCGACTTGGTGAGCCTGCCGCAAGTCATGATCTCCCGCCCCATCGTGGTGGGTGCCGTCGCCGGATGGCTGATGGGTGATGTGGCAACGGGGGTGACGCTCGGGGTCATTCTGGAGTTGTTCGCCTTGGAATCGGTAGCGGTGGGTGCAGCCCGTTACCCCGACTATGGCGCGGCCACAGTGGGTGCTGTCGTCGCCGGCAGCGGCATCGAGGGACACGGGCTCACCGGGCTTGCTGTGGTCCTGGGGTTGGTGCTGGCCAGTATCGGCGGCTGGACCCTCAACCGGCTGCGTCACGCCAACGCTACCGCGGTGCGCCGTCGTGAAGCGTCCTTGCGTACCGGCGATCCGGTGGCGGTGGGGGCTCTACAGTATGGTGGCCTGCTCCGGGACTTGGCCCGAAGCGTTACCCTCTCCGTGCTGGCCCTGTTGTCCGGTGTCGCCGTGCACACCGCACCGGCGCTGCCGGACTGGGCTTCGGCGGGACTGCTGATGGTGGTGATCGGG
>JBDHMR010000147.1:0-5073 GCA_039656035.1 Gemmatimonadota bacterium | reverse complement strand
TGGGCATCGCGTTCGTTGGCAACCTATTTGGCTTTACGGCATTGGCGCATTTTCTCCTTCGCGGATCGTACCTCGCCGTCTACTACATCCTGCTGTTGATCGCCGTGGCCTTGATTTTGGAAGGCATGTGGGTGGCTCTGCTACGCGTCCCCTTTGTGCTCAAGAGCAATGCCGTGCGGCGGCATACTCGCACGTTGCAGCGGCGTGGTATCAGGGCCGTAAGAGTCGTGGCCGTGGTCGCCTGGCTCGCTCAACTGCTGAGCATCTTTGGCGTATTCGTTCCTGTCACCGATTGGCTGCTGGGCGTTCTGAATTCGCAATTGCACTTCGGGGAAATCGGGATGTCACTCGGTGGCATAGTGGCGTTTTTCGTGACCCTCTGGGTCGCCGTCATGGTGTCGCGCTTCATCCGGTTCCTGTTGGAAGAAGACGTCATGCCCCGTGTTGAATTGCCGAGGGGCGTCCCCCGGGCGATCAACATCCTGATACATTACACACTGATGGTGGTGGCGTTCCTGCTGGCCATCTCGGCCGCCGGGGTCGATCTCGGCAAGCTCACTATCCTGGCCGGGGCGTTCGGTCTGGCTATCGGCTTCGGCATGCAGAACATCATCAACAATTTTGTGTCAGGGCTGATCCTCCTTTTCGAACGCCCCATCCAGATCGGCGACACCATCGAAGTCGGCACTCTCATCGGACAGGTAAAGCGCATCGGCATTCGCTCGAGCACCATCAGGAGCTATACCGGAGCCGAGGTAATCGTACCCAACGCCAATTTGGTTTCCAACGAAGTTATCAACTGGACGTTGTCGGATAAGCGGCGGCGTTTGATGGTGTCGGTCGGAGTGAAGTATGGCACCGATCCTGAGGCGGTGCTCGACATTCTGCGGATGGTGGCTGCGGAGCACGAAAAGGTGCTGAGTGAGCCGGCTCCGTGGGCGCTCTTTACGGAATTCGGAGACAGTTCACTCAATTTCGAGTTGCGATTCTGGGTCCTTCAATTCGATGACGGAATGCAGGTGGCGAGTGATGTCACGGTGGCGCTCAACCGAGCCTTGGCGGACGCCGGCATCGAGATCCCCTTCCCCCAACGAGATCTCCACTTAAAGTCGGGTGCGCCACGGTCGATCGCTGTGGTCCCCGAACCGACGACGGAGGCCCCGGGCGACAGCGCATGAACCTGGGTGAGCTATTCGCCACCGACGAGATATCGGTTGAGAATGGCATCCCAGTCCGGCCCCAATACTACAGCCAATAGCGATCGGTTGACCGTTTCTCGGAATGGACTTCCCTGTGGCATGGCGATGGCGTAGGCTTGCGTCCCGAACAGGCGAGGGAGTACCAGCATGCGATCACGATGTGTGGTGGCCGCACGATAGAGGAGTAGCGGGGCGTCGTACACCAGCGCGTCTATGCGACCGTCGGCGAGTTCGTCCAGGCCTTCTCCCAGTGTTTGGTAACCCCGCGACCGCACGCCGAGGCGGATCAACACCGACTGGGCGGTTGACTCAGCCACCGTTCCCACTCGGCGGTCGACCAGGTCGCTGGGTCTCCGGATATCGCTACTGAGATGAAATGCGGTCAGGGCGCTGGCGATGGCGGCGGTGAATCCGGATATGGTGATGATGCTGACGAACATCCACACCGTCCCCAGCACTCGTCCGCCGCCGGTCTTCGGTACCTTGTCGCCGTAGCCAACGGTCGTCATGGTGACGGCGGCCCACCAGAACCCGGATCCCAGGCCGGCCGCGCGGGTGCCGCCGAAGTGCTCCGGGTTGCGCCGGCGCTCCAGGAGCCAGATCGACAATCCGATCAGGCCGAGCACCAGGACGAGCGCCGCAAATGATTTGAGGAACGCGGGGGAGAGCAATGTCCGGAGTAGTTTAGCGAATACGCCGCCTGCCTCGGCTGGCACCGCGATGGCCAGCCCGGAGGCATAGAACGGATGGCTGAAATCCAGTCGCTGCTCCCGGTCGGCCGTCATGGTCAAGGCGGCCACGGCGGCGTCAGCCGAGCCGTCTGCCACGGCGTCGATCATCTCGTCGAGACCCATGGCTTCGAAGCGGAACGTCAGGTCGAGGTCTTCGGCAATGGCGTGCCACAGGTCGATGCTGATCCCGTGCCATGAGCTGTCTGGCCGTTGCATCGCGAACGGAGGCACTTCCCGGGTGGCTATAACCAGGGTCCGCGAGGATTGGGCTGCTGCCAGCGGCGCGGTGAATGACACCGGCAGCACCTGTGCTAAGACAAACAGGAGCTGACTGCATCGCGCTACGATTGGCATCCGGCGCTCCGGGAAAAGTGTGCCGTCAAGCTGTCGGCTGATGCCGCTCGATGCAAGGGAGTACCGGTGTTAGCTTATCGTCAGTCACAACCGCCCAGACCGATCGGACGCTCCCAGTAATGTCATTCCTCGCACGTTTGAAGCGCCCGGAGCCGTTCACCACCGTCGAGCTCCGGCCCCCCCGCCGCGACCTCGAACGGGGTCTCAGTATGGACTCATGGATGGACATGCGCCGGGCCGTCGAGCGGATGGTGGAGCGGGACACTGCGTTGTTCTTCACGGACAACGCCGTGGGTGCCAAGGAGGAGGAAAACCTTCACCACCTGGTGTCGAATCTCGATGCCGACGTTTCCCGCCAGCGCATTTGCCCCTTCCTGACCGCCAAGCACACACTGGAGTACTGCCTGTGGTACGCCGACCGAGCCGTTGCTGAAGGACACTCCGCGCTTGCAGTACTCGGTGGTGACACCTCGGTGGGAGCGGAACGTTGTGTGCCCCATGCGTACCTACTGCGCCAGAAGATTCGCCAGCGGCACCCCCAGCTTGCGTTGGGGGGGTGGGCCAACCCCTACCACGATCCGGTCGCTCAGGTGGGCTATCTCACGGCGGATGACTTCACCGCGGATTTCTTCCTCACCCAGGTGGTCAACCACCACGAGTTGGAGAACGTCGAACGGTTTGTGAGGGAACTGGGAGATCGCGGCTGCGAATTGCCAGGACTATTCGGCGTCTTCTACTATCGGAGCGCCAATCCCAAGACTCTCTCGATTCTGTCGCGGTTCCTCCCCGTGCCGGCGGAGGCGATTACCAAGGAGTTCGCCGCAGGTGCCACCGCCGACGAGATCTGTGCCAGGACCATTCGGGGGCTGCGCGATATAGGGGTGGACCGGGTGTATGTCAGCAATCTTGATCCGGGGGATGCGCCGGAGAGGTTGGAGGCGATTGAGAGGGCGGTAGTGGAAGCGGGGCAGCGGGGGCAGCGGGGGCAGCGAGAGCAGCGAGAGCAGCGAGGGCAGTAACTAGCTCACACCATTTGCTTCAATACCGCCAGCGCTGACTCGACTTCCAAGTCCGGTGCCACTACCTGTATTCCCTGCACCTGGGGCTTGATTGCACGGGCCACCTCGCCGGCGATGGCGATGCCTTCTTCCAGTTCGCGGTCGTCCTGCTCGGCCTGCTGCATGCGCCGCACGAATTCTGCTGGGACCGGCACTTCGGCTAGTTCCTGCTCGAAGAATTCGGCTTCACGTGCCGATCGTAGCGGCCAGATGGTGGCGATCACCGGGATGGTCGGGCCGTCCCATCCGGCGAGGAAGTCCTCCAGCGCTTGTGGATCGAAAACCGGGGCAGTGATGGTGAACTCGGCGCCGGCATCGACTTTCCAGAACAGCCGCGACAATTCCCGTTCACGGTCGAAGTGAGTTGGATCGATGCGCACTCCGGTGAAGAACCGTGTGGGGCGGCCGATGACGTTGCCGCCGATGTCCTGACCGTGATTGAGGCAGACGAGGAGGTTTACGGCGCCGATGGAATCCACATCGAGATCCGCTGGGGCGTCCATGCCCGGGGAGATTGGCTCACCAGTAACTATCAGGACGTTGGCAATGCCCTGGGCGCATGCCCCCAGCATGTCCGACTGAATACGAGACAGGCGCCGGTCGCGACACGAGTAGTGCACCACGGGTTCGACGCCCTGGAGGCGGGTCACCAGCTGCGCCATGGTGACCGGTGACATGCGCGCTTCGTTCCTTGGGCCGTCGGGGAAAGCAACGAATGTCAGGTCCGCGTCGTCGAGCATCTGGGTGGCCGCGTTGATGCGGTCTACTTCCCATCCCGTTGGGAGCGGCAATTCGACACCGGTCACGAAACGGCCATGCAACAACGCTTGGGCCAGTCGTGACTTGGTGTCTGGCGGCAAGGGCGTGGGCGTACGGGCACTCACCACGGGTTTGATGATCCGGGGCGCGGCGGTGACCTGTGGGGCTTCTCCGCCGGTGGCTTGCCGAAGCGCGCGGATGTGATCCGGCGTGGTTCCGCAACATCCACCCAGCAACCTGGCGCCGCTGCGGATTGCGCGCCGTCCCCACGCCACCAGGTAATCAGGGGTGGCGAGGTAGATGTTGCGCCCGTCCACGGTGTGCGGCTGTCCGGCGTTGGGTTGGGCCGAGAGCGGCGCTGCTACGGCGTCGCGCATGCCTTCCAGCGCGTCGAGCACCGACAGTGCTTCGCTGCAGTTGACCCCCACCGCGTCCGCTCCTGCCTCAGCCAAATGGATGGCTGCCTGGCCCGCGTCTACACCCTCCCGGGTGACACCGCGTTTTCCTACCGCCATTTGGGCAACGATAGGTATGTCGGTGATCGCGCGGACCGCCCGTATGGCCTCCTCCATTTCCGGTAGGTGGCTGAACGTCTCTATGATGAAGAGATCGACGCCGGCGCCCGCCAAGGCCCTGGCCTGCTCCTGGAATACCTCGCGGGCCTCCGCCCGGGCAATGGGGCCGAACGGCTCGATCCGCACGCCCAGCGGTCCCATGGCACCCGCGACCCAGGCGTGACCGGCGGCTGCTTCGCGGGCGATTTCCACGCCGCGAGTGTTGATGGCTGCCACCGAGTCAGCCAAGCCGTGGGGCGATAGCCGGAATCTGTTGGCGGCGAATGTGTTGCTCTCCAGGATGTCTGCCCCGGCAGCGACATATTCGGCATGGACGTCCCGCACCAGGCCTGGCCGACTCAGGTTCAGCTCTTCGAAGGCCAGATTGATGAAGACGCCCTTGGTGTAGAGCATGGTT
>JBDHMR010000146.1:0-5086 GCA_039656035.1 Gemmatimonadota bacterium | reverse complement strand
CCGTCGTGATTCGACGACCGCAGCGTCAGCACACGCGGCTCGTTATCGGTGACGGCCACGATGACCGCCTCCAGAACCACTTCGATGTCGGAAGGTCCCATAGTAGTTATCTCGTTCAGGGACGAAGTGAATCGGGAAACCGCACAAGCGCAAGGCTCACTCTTCCCAATTTCCAATTTCCAATTTCCACTTTATGTTCAAGCCCATCTCACCCCCCCCGGAGTCTCCCCGTGACAGCACCAGAAACCCTGCCCCAACCCCTGCGAGTTGCCATCATCGGTTCGGGTCCGGCAGCGTTCTACGTAGCCGAGCGGCTGCTAAAGGTAGTGGAAGGCGGCGTATCGATAGATATGTTCGAACGTCTCCCAGCTCCGTTCGGCTTGGTTCGCTACGGCGTCGCCCCGGACCACCAGAAGATCAAGCAAGTAGTACGCGTGTTCGACCGAGTGGCCCAGAATGAATCGTTTCGATTCTTCGGCAACGTCGAGTATGGCAAACACGTCGAGCTGGAAGATATTCGCCGTCACTACCACCAGGTGTGCTTTGCCACAGGCGCCCAGACCGATCGGGAACTGGGTATCCCGGGTGAAGACCTCGAGCGGAGCCATCCCGCAACAGAGTTCGTGGCCTGGTACAACGGGCACCCCGATTTCCGTCATTGCCGGTTCGACCTTTCCGCCGAACGTGTGGCGGTCGTGGGAGTCGGCAACGTGGCGGTGGACGTGGCCCGCATTCTCTGCCGGACGCCCGACGAACTGGCCCGAACAGACATCGCCGACTATGCCCTGGAGGCCCTGCGCGAGAGCAAGGTGCGGGAGGTGATAATGCTGGGGCGGCGCGGGCCGGCGCAGGCGGCGTTCACCAATCCGGAGGTCAGGGAGTTGGGCCAACTCGAGGGTGCCGACGCGCTAGCCATGGCCAACGAAGTGGCGCTCGACCCCCTCAGCCAACGAATGGTAGGTGGCACTGCGGACCGCGACCTGACCAGGAAACTCGAGATTCTCCAGCACATTGCTGCCACCCCACCCCAAGGAAAGCCGCGGCGCTTGATACTCAGGTTTCTCGTCTCACCAGCGGCCCTGCTGGATGACGGCGCCGGTGGAGTAGGCGGTATGCGCGTTGTCAGAAACCGGCTCGAACAAGACGGGGATCGGCTCAGGGCCGTGGGGACCGACATTCACCAGGACCTTCCAGTCGACATGGTGTTCCGTTCGGTGGGCTACCGCGGTGTTCCGCTCGCTGGGGTCCCATTCGACGACCGGAGAGGCATCGTTCCCAATGACGGTGGCCGCGTAACCGGCCACGACGGGAATCACCTTCCGGGCATGTATGTCTGCGGTTGGATCAAGCGCGGGCCTAGTGGCGTCATTGGCACCAACAAGCCGGATGGGAAGGCTACGGCGGATGCCATGATCGAAGACGCCGCCACAGGGCACGCCTTCACGCCCTCGGCGGCAGATCCGGCTTCAGCCGCGTCGTTGATTGGTGAACGGCAGCCGCAAGTCATCGACTACCATGATTGGCAACTGCTGGACGCAATAGAAGTGGAGCGGGGTGAGCTAGCCGGTCGGCCGCGAGTGAAGTTCACCGACCTCGAGAGCATGACGCGGGAGCTGGCCTGAGCCAGGGCCTAGAACCGCCAGCGAATACGGCAGTCGTCCAGGCACACTCTACCCTGTTGCCGTATCTCTCCGGTGGCGTTGTTGAAGAATCCGAATCGGTAGAGGCCCGCCGGCAGCTTCAGCAGTGAATCGGTCGTCACTTGCTGGACGGATTCAGGGCCATCAGAAATCCGATGGAACCGCACCGGGAACCCCGGCGGGTCGGACTGGAGCAGCACATTCACGCTGTCCGGCGCCAGCAAGTCCTCGAGCGCCCGGACCGCGTCTCGCCCGGAGCGAATGAGCACGGCCGAGTCCCGCGCGGCAATGGCGCTGAAGAAGGCGAGCACCTCCTCCATGTATTCCGTTTCCTCGACCACCGTCATGCTGTCCTTGAGGAGTGGAGCCTTGACCAGCAACCAACGCGCCGCGATACGAGATGTGTCGGGTTCTATGGCCTGCGCCGTGGCCACCCGGACTTCCGCAGTGATCGTTGCCGCTGCCACCAGAAGTGAGATAGAGATTTGCCGCCTGAGGGCCCAAGCGTTCGAATGGGGCACTTAGTCACTACTGTCCGGCTCCGCCACATCGCGGCGGAGAAACAGGCAATGCATGCATTGGGGGCAGTATGCCTCGAAAACCTTCAGATCATTCGTGGGCTCGGGGTCCGGCTGGACCAACTCGACCTCGCATCGGGGACACGTGGGAGGAACCTCTTGGCGTAGTTGAGCCAAGATGGCGGCAACCTCCTGGCGTCCGTAGGTAACGGGCGTGTGGCTCATGACCGCATACCTCCATCAAGCAGAGCACTTCGAATATACCCCGCCGCCGGTAGAACGTCGAATGAAGCCACGATAAGGGTGGCTTCATACATCACCCCGGCGCGTGTTGGTCAGCTTGGCGAGTGAGGCTGCCCCTATCTGCGCCAGCGCCTTGATGAAGCCCGAGATGTGGTCGGGAGCCGGCGGCGGGTCGTCCAGGAACGGATCCATGACGGTCGTACGAAGCACCACCAGACCCTCCTTGCCGGCCGCCACCCATTCCGCCGGCGTGGCCACTCCCAGCTGGTCGAGTAGTGGATCAACAGCCCGGTCGTACATGGGCGTCTGAAACCGAGTTCGGGTAATGATGTATTCCGGATCCACCTCCGCACCGACCGACATTGCTTGATACATGCCTTCGTTCAGCGCGTTTACCGCCTCCAAGGTCTCGAGTAGCGGATGGTGCAGCAGATAACACACGATGTTAATGTCTGGCTCCGGCAGCAAGATAATCCTGAACGGAGAGAAATCGTGCCGGCCTAGTGCTTCGTACAGCCGCCGGGCTCCGATCACCGTGCGACCGATCAAGTAGCCGTACCCCGACTCGTCCAGCGGCAGGACTTTATGGCTGAGCCACACTGCTGCGGCGGCAGCACCGGGCTTGGAGCCCTCGAAGATGAAACGACCGAGGTACTCCTGTTCGGTACCTTGAGCCTGTCCGGCGGGCGCCAGGTAGGGCGGATCGACCGCGACCAGCTCGCGGGCCCTGCGGTCCTTGAGCAGAATGGCGCCGGCGGGATACGGGATGTATCCCAGCTTGTGCGGATCGATGGTTATCGAGTCCGCATCCGCCAGCGCGACCATCGACTGCACCCATTGGTCGCTCGGCCAATCCTCACCCAGCGCGTCTCGGATCTCCTGGCCGGTCCGCCGGCTCCCATCCGGTCCGCGGGTGACCGAAGCGGCGTACCCGCCATAACACGCGTCCGAGTGCACATGGAAGGTGACGCCGAGCTCCTGCTCGGCGCGGGCGCGAACCTCCAACACCCGGTCGAGCCGATCCACCGCACTTTCTTCAGTAGTACCACACACGCTGATGCACGCCAGCACCGGGGCCCGGCGTGCGTGAAGAGCCTCCAACCGATCCCACAGAGCGTCCGAGTCCATGCGGTAGTTGGCATCCACCGGGACGTACACCAACTGGTTCGAACCTATGCCCAGCGCCCGGACGATCTTCTCCCAGGAGTAGTGCGCCGTGGCTGCGACCAGAACGACGCTATCGGGAAGCGCGTCTCCAAACTTGGCCGCCAGACGCCGGCCGTAGTCCTGGTAGCCTGCGGTCCCCAATGAGTGATGTGCCAGGGCACGAGCCACGTCTTCCCGCGGAGCCATCTGCCACAACCGCTCCCACATGTCCAGGACGTCTGCGTTGGCGATGTTCAACAACTGGCTGAGGTCGAGCTGGGCAACCTCGGAACTGGAACCATCGGGGAGCCGTGCTTCGAGATCGAGCCCCAACGACTGAGTCGCTCCCGCCATGGCGACTGGCAGGTAGAGCACGTTCCGCGCGATCCACAGCGCCTCGAAGTTGGCCACGGTTCCGCCAGAGGTCAGGTGGCCCCACGCCTCGTCGCTCTGGTAGCCGACCATCTCGGCCATCTGCTGCGCCACCTCCTGCTCCAATCGAGTCGTCACCGGAGCAGCTTCGGGTGACACGTTGTTGGGGTTGTAGAGCATGGCCGCGAAATATCCGACCTGCGAAGCGATCGTCTGCTGATACGCCATGTGCCCCTTGTACCGGCCGCTGAAAAACGGGACGTCTCGCTTCAATTCGGCGAGCAGGCCCATCAACTCCTGCGTCAGGGTGGCAACCGCTTCCTCGTACCCGACGCTCCGCTTGTCGAGTTCGCGAATGGTGATGCCATCTTCCGGGTGGTAGTTCCGCCGCCAGAACACATGGTCCCGGAGCGCCTCAGTGATCAAGCGCTCGAACAGGTCGGAGTTCTCGGCTCGCGGACCAAGAAACCATGATTTCAGGGCGTCGTGTGGAGAATGCATTAGGACTCCTCAAGTACCAGATCAAACCCTAGCCCCTACCACCCTCTACCGCCATACCGCCCACTGCCGCCCGCCTGGCCGCCATCCCAAGTATGAAGAGCCCTTCCTAGTCAATTCACGGACCCTTCCGCCCCATTCTATCAAAATCATGGTGTCCATGAGCCACCGGGCCACAGCGGCCAGTGGCGGAACCCACACAACGAGCGAGCCATGAAGCGTATCCTCCGTGCGATGCCGGTTTTGATTCTCGCCCTCGGTCCGGCCCTGGCCACGGCCCAACAGATCACGGTCGGCGGCCAGATCCGCCCCCGATCCGAATACCGCGACCCATCGTTGAGTGGGGCCAGCGGCAGCACCGGCCTGCAATACTTCGGCAGCGGTGACGGATTCACCTCGATGCGAGCCCGCATCCACGCCGACGCCAAACTCAAGGGCAACGTACGCATCTTCGCCCAACTCCAGGACGTGCGCCTGTGGGGTTCGGAGAACAGCACGCTGTTGGATTTCAACGCCGACAACTTCGATCTCCATCAGGGATTCATCGACCTGACTTCAAAGGATGAAGTGTGGCTCGGCCGGGCAGGCAGGCAGGAGGTCAACCTTGGTGGCCAGCGCCTGGTCGGGGCCGTTAACTGGACGCAGCAGGCACGATCGTTCGATGGTCTC
>JBDHMR010000145.1:0-5113 GCA_039656035.1 Gemmatimonadota bacterium | reverse complement strand
GGAGAGAAGTACTGCACCCCGGCGTGCGAGGCACTCACGATGTAGACGGCGGCCGTGTCGGGGATGAAGTTGAACCCGAACGACCCGTCCACCCGGCTCGAAGTGCTGTCGACCGGCCCCTGGAAATCCCTGCCCACCTGGTGCAACACAACCAGAACACCGGCTGCGGGAACACTGTCCACCGGTGTGAGCCGCAGGATGGTGCCGCCTACCGGAAGCAACTCCTGCGCCGAGGCGTTGGCCGCGGCGAAGACCAGCGCCAGAGCAAGGAAGGGCTTACGGATTGAAACGGCCGAAATCTTGGGGGTCGAGTTTTTCGAGACGCTGCTTGAGCAACTCGGCGCTCAAGGCCGGGTCGGGTTGAACGACATCGTCCCCTTCGACCGGGTCGTTGAGCAACCGATCCTCGGTGAAAATCGGCGCCTCGAGTCTGAGGGCGAGGGCGATGGAGTCGGAAGGCCGGGCGTCGATCTGGAAGACGTGGTCGTCGCGGTCGATGACCATTTCAGCGTAGTAGGTATTCTCCTTGACCGAGTTGATGAATACCCGGCGGAGCGTCCCGCCGAGACCGGTAACCACCCGGGTCAGCAGATCGTGGGTCATGGGTCTTGGGACCGGAACGTCCTGGAGCTTCATGGCGATGGCGTTCGCCTCCGCCGGCCCGATCCAGATGGGCAAGAACCGCTGCCCGTCCTTCTCGCGCAGGACCACGACCGGCGAGTTGCTGGTCGGGTCCATGCCCAGGTGCTGCACGACGACTTCGATCATACCAGCAATATAGTGTGCCCGGCGCGGAGCCGGACAGCCTTGGGGTCAGCGGAGAGCGCGCTTGAGGTCCTTGACCCGGTCCGTTCGCTCCCAGGTGAACAGGTTGCGCTTCTTTCCCGCGATCTTCACGCTAGCGGGCACCCGGCCGAAGTGACCGTAGGTCGCGGTAGGCGAGTAGATGGGATTGCGCAGTCCGAGGGCGTCGTTGATCCCTCTGGGAGTGAGGTCGAACGCCTCCCGCACCGCCTGCTCCAGTTCCCAGTCGGGTACGGCACCAGTTCCGAAGGTGTCTACCATGATCGACACCGGTTCGGCCACACCTATGGCATACGCCAACTGCACCTCGACCCGGCGGGCCAGACCGGCGGCCACGATGTTCTTGGCCACCCAACGCGCCGCGTAAGCCGCCGACCGATCGACCTTGCTGGGATCCTTGCCGCTGAAGGCGCCGCCGCCGTGGCGCGCCATCCCGCCGTAGGTATCGACGATGATTTTGCGGCCGGTCAGCCCTGCGTCACCGTGCGGTCCGCCGAGCACGAATCGGCCCGTCGGGTTTACCAGCGCCTTGGTGCGCTTGCTGTCGAGATCCATGGCGGCCATGACGGGTTTGATGACTTCCTCGACCATGGCCTCCTTGATGGTACGCTGGGAAAGCTTCTTGTTGCCTACCCGGTCGGCGTGCTGGGTCGAGATGACCGCGGTCCGCACGGCGATGGGCCGGTCGCCATCATACTCTACCGATACCTGGGACTTGCCGTCGGGCCGGAGCCACGACAGCGACCGCTTGGTCTTGCGCACAAAGGCCAAGCGTTCGGCCATGCGATGCGCCAGCAGAATCGGCACCGGCATCAGCTCGTCCGTCTCGTCGGTGGCGTAGCCGAACATCATCCCCTGGTCGCCGGCGCCTTGGGATTTGGTGTTCGACGAATCGACTCCCTGCGCGATATCGGGTGATTGCCGGTCGATCGAAGTGAGCACGGCGCATGTGTCCGCATCGAAACCGTACGACGCATCGGTGTAACCAATCTTGCGGACGGTGTCCCGAACGATGTCAGGCACGTGCACGTAGGTCGTGGTGCTGATTTCCCCGGCAACGATGGCCATTCCGGTCGTCACCATCGTTTCACACGCTACTCGGGCAGCGGGATCGGCGGCCAGGATGGCATCGAGGACTGCATCCGAGATCTGATCGGCCAACTTGTCGGGATGCCCCTCGGTTACAGACTCGGACGTGAAGACGTGCTTCTTGGAACGAGGGGTTGACGATGATTTCACGAAAACTCCATGGTAACAATCGGTGGTACAGGCCGGTTCACGTGCGGGGCAACGTAGCGTGGCCCCTGCGCCCGGGCAACGCGCCGACTGGATCGAGCGGTTTCAGGTCGGCGTGCGGGTCGACGTGGTGTCGGACGATCTCGGCGACCCTGGCGGCCGTCGTGGCCGCCAGGGCCTCTTCGGCTGCCGCCCGGGCGACGGCGTACGGCACACGCCGGACCACCCATTTTACCAGGGGGATGGACGGCGGAGCCACGCTCAGTTCGAAATAGCCCAGTCCGATCAACAACACGCCAAGAATCGGGTCCGAGGCCATTTCGCCGCACACGCTCACTGGGATGCCGGCCCGGGCCGCGGCATCCACCGTTTGTTGAAGTTGGCGCAACACCGCGGGGTGATGGGTGACAAACCGCCGGCTCAGCATGGCGTTTCCCCGGTCGACTGCCAGGGTGTACTGGGTCAGGTCGTTGGTCCCGACGCTGAAGAAGTCGCTGACCTGGCCCAGGTGGTCCGCCACCAGCACGGCGGCCGGAGTTTCCACCATGACGCCCAGCGGAACGTCATCCGCCGCCCGTACCCCGGCCCGCTTGAGAGCAGCCGCTTCCTCCAGCATCATTTCTCGTGACTGAACCACTTCCTCGACGCTGTTGACCAGCGGGAGCATGAACTGGACCTTGCGGTCGGCCGCGGTCCGGAGGATGGCGCGTAGCTGCGGCCGGAAAATCTCCGGCTGATCCAGGCACACCCTGATCGAGCGCCACCCCAGGAAGGGATTCGGTTCCGCCGGCGCGGGGAAAGCCGCCGGAAACTTGTCCCCCCCCAGGTCGAAGGCCCGTATGGTGACCTTGTGGTCGCGGAAAGCGTCCGCCACGCGCCGGTAGTAAGTGGTCTGCTCGTCCTCGGTGGGGAGTTCCGTCCGACCCGTCACCAGGAACTCCGTCCGCAAGAGTCCCACACCCTCCGCCCCGTACCGGATGGCGGGTTCGACTTCCTCGGGAAGATCGACGTTCCCCAGGAGGGTGACCCTCTTGCCGTCTGGGGTAACGGCCGGATCCAACACACTGGTCTCGAGTTCCAATTCCAGCCGGTGCCACCTGCTGAGCCGGGTGCGGGCGTCTTCCATTTCGGCCCTGGTCGGCTCGACGTACACCACGCCCGTGTGTCCATCGAGGAGGAGGGGAACCCCATCCTGTATGTCGTCAAGCGCGCCCATGGCTCCCATCACCGCGTGGATCCCCAACGAGTGCGCCAGGATGGCGGCGTGCGAGGTGCGTGTCCCCTCTTCGCTCACCAACCCGACGACGTGCTCGCGGTCCAGTTGCACCGTTACTCCGGGAGAGAGCTCCCGTGCCACGATGATGACCGGATCTTTCAGTGAAGCCGACCACCATTCGTTTTCCTCCCAACCAGTCAGGCGATGGAGTACCCGGCGTTGCGTGGCAGTGATGTCGGTCAGGCGTTCCCGCAGGTGGCCCTTGGCCGATCCGACAAACAATTCCCGGTATTCGAGAGCCTTGAATTCGTAGGCGGTCTCGGCGCTCAAGTTGTTGTTGCGGATCAGGATTTCGACACCCGCCAGGAAGTCCTTGTCCTGGACCATGAGAATCTGGGCGTCGAAGATGCGAGATTCCTCCACTCCGGCGCGCTCGAGGACCCGGGTGCGGAGCGAGTCGAGGCTCTCGACCACCTCGACGACCGCCTGGTGCAGGCGCTCGACTTCCGACTCGATTTCAGACGACTTGATGCCCCGGTCGGGGACGTCGGGAAAGTCGAGGCGGACTATCACGGCTGGCGCGTAGGCGATCCCCGGAGAAACCCCGGTGCCGGTGACGGTGGTTGATTGCTGCATTACTCGCCAAATCCCTTGTGAACGAGGGCCGCGAGTGCCTGGACGGCCGCTTCGGCATCGGTGCCCTCAGCCCGGAAGATGACGGTGCTGCCGGTCTCCGCTGCCAGCATCATGACGCCCATAATGCTCTTGGCGTTGACGGCCATGCCATCCTTGACAATCTCGATGTGGGCATCGAATTGGTTGGCCATCTTGACCAGCTCGGCCGCCGGCCGGGCGTGAAGACCCAGTTCGTTGACGATGGTCGTTTCTCGTTCGATCATGCGCCCATCCAGGCCGAAATAAGTAGAACAGTCGCCACCACGATGGTAAACCGCAGGCCCGTCACCCGCGGATTGACCCGGGCGATGGCCACGGCGACACCGGTGGCGCCCAGCGTCCCCAGCATCACCACCCTGTCGAGGTCGGCCACCAGCCAGCCGCCGATCACCGGCAACGACACTCCCATGGCAAACCCCGCCGCCGGCCCAGCCAACGCCACCGCCCTGGGCAACCACGACTGGTGCAGCATCTGGCTTACCTCAAGCCCACTGGCCCAACCCGCCCGGAGGCCCCACCACTCGACGGCCACCCGGATGCTGTTGAATACCACCAGAAACCCGAGCACTGCCACACCGATCCACCCGAACGCTACCATCACCAGGGCCGCGCTCACCAGCGCCGGGAGAACCCCGGTCCAGAACAACTGGTCGCCAAGGGCCCCTAAGGGTCCACATAGCGCGGTCCTGAGCCGCAGGATCTTGTCCCCGGGAACGCCCTGATACTCCGCCCGCGTGGTTGCGCCCAACGCCAGGCCCGCGAGGTATGGTTGCGCGTTGAAGAACTCCGCCTGGCGGGCTACGGCTTCACGATACCTCACGGGATCCTGTCGCCGCATTTCTTCCAGCAGGGGGAGCGATGCGTACCCCATGCCGATCCCCAGCATGCGCTCATAGTTCCACACGCCCTGCACCGAAAACAATCTCAGGAACGCCCGCCACAGGGGCGCCTTCACGATCCGATCACCAGCACCAGGACACCCAGCAACGCTCCAATACCCAGCCACTTCAACCGGCGCCCCCGCCCAGCGCTGCGAATGGCCCCGGTGGCGGCGCCGGCAAGGCCTCCCCCGATCACCACCATCAGCAGTCCCGCCGAAGCCCAGTCCGGCAGCGCCGGTGCGGTGTGCACGGCGACACCGGACAACAGGGCCAGCACGGAGAGGGTAACGCTTCGGGCCAA
>JBDHMR010000144.1:0-5119 GCA_039656035.1 Gemmatimonadota bacterium | reverse complement strand
CGACAATGTTGCCGGCAACGCGGATGACGAACAAGTCACCGAAGCCTTGATCAAAGACGATCTCTATGGGCACCCGGGAGTCCGAACAGCCGAGAATGACGGCGAAGGGTTCCTGGCCAACCGCCGACTCACGCCGGTGCTGCTGATCCATGAGGGTGTCGGGGTGGCCATGGTCTGATACGAAGCGTCGGTTTCCGGCACGCAGACGTTCTATGGCTTCAGGTGCTGAGATCATTTGTCCTCGCGAAACAAAGTATATGGCGAAGTAGTTCTCCTGCCGGCATGGTAATCATCACTGGTCCGGTTGAAGGGACAGTGAAGCCAACATGAAGACACAGAATGGCGACTATGGAATCGGTCAGAGGTCCGGCAGGAAGGTGTCGAGTACGGCCACTTTCAGTCGGCCGCCGCTCACGCGATACCTGTTCAGGAATACGATGATGGCAGCTTCTTGCTCCGGGAACCGTGAGAAGTTTGCCACGAATCCGGCAACCTGGCCGCTGTGACTCTGTGACGTGACGCCCTTGTACGGCCGGACACTCCAGCCGAACGCGTATCCGGTGTTTTCTCCATCGGGGAGTATGGCCGGCGTCCACATGGTGGCCTTGGAGTCGGCGCTCAGTAGCTGGTCTCCGTACAGTGCTTCGTCCCATTTAGCCAAATCATGGACGGAAGACAGCAGTCCCCCAGCGCCGAGGGTCGACGACGTCTCCGTGGGGTTTCGGTTTATCAGTTGGCCGACCTTGTTGACCCAATAGCCCGAAGCACGGTGGCGGATGATGGCCTCCGGGTCCGCCATACGGGTCTGGGTCATCTGCAGGGGGCCAAAGATGCGAGATTCCAACACCTGGCCGAGTGGGCGGCCCTCTATCCGCTCCACGATCATGCTCAACAGGAAATAACCGGTGTTGCTGTAGTACCATCCCATTCCCGGGGCAAAATCCATCGGGCGTGAATGGGCTATTTGAATGACCTCCTCCGGAGTAAGACGGAAGCGGTATACATCGTACGTCCGAATCTCCTCATAGTCCGGAATCCCTGAGGTGTGCGTCAACAATTGCCGCACCGTCACACCGAGCCATTCACTGGGGAGATCTAACAGGTAGTGATGAATGGGATCGTCCAGGCCGATCTTGTCGTCCTGGACGAGCAACATCACGGCGGCGGACACGAACTGTTTGCTGATGGAGCCTATCTCGAACACCGTGCTGTCGGTGACAGGTACCGAGAGTTCAACATTGGCCATTCCATAGGTTCTTAGATGAACGATTCGCCCTCGCGAGGCCACAGCCACCAGGCCTCCCGGAATGTTGTTGTCGTTCAAATGCTCCTGAACCCGTCGGTCCAGCTCGGCGAGTTGATTGGGAGTGGGCTGGGCGATTTGGGCGAAGGCGTCGGCTCCGCCACACACGAGCAGCGTCGCGATCAGGATCGATGTCATCTTGGGACGAGCTCGGCTTCTTTGGATAGGGCTGGCGATCACGTGT
Source organism: Gemmatimonadota bacterium (assembly GCA_039656035.1). Classification (GTDB taxonomy): domain Bacteria; phylum Gemmatimonadota; class Gemmatimonadetes; order Gemmatimonadales; family GWC2-71-9; genus N074bin45. The sequence goes on along the minus strand of JBDHMR010000144.1, from coordinate 3,632 downwards.
GTCTCCTGTACCGTTTGACGCTCTGGTCCAATGCCGGTCTCTGGTCTTGAGTCTATGTGAGCGGGCTCCCAGCTCCTAACGTCGTCCCGACGACCAGTGGATGGCCCGGATGCGCCAGCCGTCGTCCGTTCGGCCGAGTATCATCAGCTCCGCTCCCCTGCTCTTGATGGTCCGGTCATTATACTCGCCATCGGTCTTGCTCACGGTACTGACCCAGGCCACGTCGCTCTCCAGAGTGACGGTGCGGGACACCACTTCGCTCGTCATTCCCCCGAGAAAGGCCATGTCGGCCGTCAAGTGCCCGGCGGCGTAATCCTCCCGCGTCTCGACCGAGCCCCCCTCGAGTACCACGGCGTCCGGCGCCAGCAGCGCCATGGCCCCGGCACTGTCGCCGCTTGCCAAGGCCTCGCGGAACTGCTCGATGACCGAAACTACCCGTGCGGAATCGGTCTGGGCGGAGGCCGTGGTTGCGGCCAGGCAGAGGAGGAGGGTGAGAATGGTTGGTTTCATGGTGAGGCTGGCCTTTGGTGATGAGTGATCAGTAATCAGTGATTAGTGATCAGTAAGTGGCTGTCTATTGTCATGTGCTGTTCCTCCGCACACCGCACCCCCTCCCCACTACCCCGGCCAAAATCCCGCGAAGGCGCCCGCCGTCAGCGATGCGTACACGAAGGCGTCGACCAGTTGCTTCGACACCGAGCTCCATGGCCGGCCGAACCAGATGGCGTCGGGAATCATGCCGAAGCCGTACGCAGCCCAGGAAAAAGTCCCCACAAAGCGGAACACTTCCCAATACTCGGCTCCGGGCATCAGCGATCGCGAAGCCAGGTAGGCGACGGTGCCGCTCACCAGGAAGTAGAACACCAACGACTGCACCAGGTTCTTCCCCATGGCAGGAACGCCCTTGGGTACCACGGTCAGGAACCCCACAGGGCCGTCGGTGAACAGCTGGGCCACCTCGGGGTCCTTGAGCGCATCGTGCGAGGCGATGTTGGGGATGTTGTACTGGCCCGGCGGGATGTCCTGAGGCTTCAGGGCTTTGCGGGCTGCGACCTCGTCGGGCAACGGCTTGAAGTCGGACTTGTGATGGGGCATCACCGTCCAGATGATGGCGCTGGCAATGAACACGAGGACGCTGGCGAGGGTGATGGACAGCCACAATGACGCGATCGTTACCATGGGGGCCTCGGGGCTGAGAGGGTGGCCTCTTGGTGCGCAGTACGCAGTGCGCAGGTTTGATATTCCAAGTACTAGGACCGAAACCAAACTGCGGTGCGAGCCCGTGGACCGCAAGGGACTACGGGGTGAGGGCCGGACTGGAGTACAGGGGCGGTTCTCTCGGTGGTTATGCCGCTCCCTCTCGTACCAGCGCCTCCAGGCTGTAGGCAGGACAGATAGCGTGGCCGATGTAATCCCTGAGTCCCTTGGCCACGCCGCGGATCTGTCGCTCGACGGCGGCGTCGGTGATGCGGTTGTCGTCGTCGAACACACCCTGCACACCGGCGACGGACACCGGCCCCGGAAGCACGATGGCGCCGACGTGGGAACAGACGCCGCGAAGTTGCTCCAGCGACTTGATGGCGCCGATCCTGCCGGCGGCCACGCCGAGGAGCGCCACCGGCTTGCCGGCCATGACTGAGGGGAAGCCCAGGTTCTCGATCATCAGTTTCATCATGGCGCTGAAGCTGCCGTGGTACTCGGGCGTGGCCAGCACCAGGCCGGTAGCGGCCTTGACGCTCTCCACCATGGCAGCCGCGCCGGCATCCGACCCCCGCCCCGGGAAACTCAGCTCCAACTCGCTCGGGTCAATGACGGTTACCGAAACGTCGGGGTCCTTGGTGAGTTCGTCCACCACGACGGCGAGAGCCTTGCCGGTGAACGCGCCAGGCCGGCTGGTTCCGAGGAGGCAGGTGATCTTGATGTGCGGTTCGGAGGTCATGGGGATGTCCTGGGAAATGGTGATCGGGGTTGAACGGTAGACAGTAGACAGTGGACGGACCGTCCGTACCGCCCCTGCGTGCTCTGTGGCTCTAGTGTAGCGCCTGGCCGCAACCCCGGAGAATGGTGTCGTCGAATTGAAGTTCGACGGTGCCCTCGAACTTCTCATCGCTCATGGAATCACCGCACCGGAGGTAGGTAATGGTGATGGTCAGAGTGTGGTCGTCAGCCATCGCCCGGTAGGTGGCGCGCTTCTCATTCGTGTCCACCACCGGCTCCGGGGTGGCGAAGCGATAGTGCTCGGTGGCGTAGCCGGTGACGAACCGGATGGAATCCCAGGCGATTTCGAGCATCCAGCCGGGTTCGTTGCCCCTGGCCCAATAGTCGGCGCCACGCAGTTTGGCGTCCTCTATAATGGAAAGGCGTCGTTGCTCCTCGCACCGGGTGGTCGATTTGTCGGCGCGCTCGATAGTAGCTTCTCGGCCCTTACTCCAATAGCTGATGGCGCCATCACTGTACCGGGCGCCAGATGCAGAGGGGACGTGCGCCAGGCGGACAGTATTCTCCGGGAGGAACAGGTACACATATCCCTCGTCCCGGTGGTTCGCGACCACCGTAGTGCCGTCATCGCATGCGAAGGAGAAAGTGGCGAGTTGTGGGATGTCGTCGACGCTTCGTTCGGCTAGAGCCGCCGTTGCGTCGTGTTCAGAAGAACCCGCGCACGCGGCGAGCGTGACGGCGATCGCGAGCAGTCCCAGGCGATACCGTCTTGGCGAATGCACGGTCAGGAAATGCCTGCCTGGCGCTGCAGCCAGCGGACGTAGGCGATGATCCGGTCCACCTGCTCCGGCGGCAGTCCCTCGACCGGTGCCATGGGACCGAATTGCCAGTGGTGGGCCACCACCCCAAGCTGGACCGACCGGTGGAAAGCGGCGTCGGCGTGGTGGCTGGGTTCATAGATCTTGTCGACCAGAGGCGGCCCAGTGGTGGTTCCGGTCCCGTTCGTCCCGTGGCACGTGGCGCAACTGCCGGTGTACATCGTCTCGCCGGCGATGAATTCGAAAGGTGTGGGGCCCGGATCGAAGTCATCGGCGATCCGTGGGGCATCACCACCGCAGCCAGCGGAGGCCGTGACCAGGCCGGTAATCACCAAGACAGCTCTACGTAAGGTCATTCACACCATGCGGTTGTAGGGTCCGGACGGGAATACGCATCAGGATTGGTTCCTAGAATGTACGGTTCCAGAGCCGATTTGCATCTCCGAGTTTATGAAGCGAGCTTCATGTTAATCTAATGATTACTACATTCCCATATAGGCATATTACGTTCACACCCAAGCCCGGGGGACATCCATGCAAAACATCGTCATCCTGGGGGCCGGCACCGCCGGCACCATTATGGCAAACCGGCTTGCCCGACAGAACAAGGCTTCTTTGGCCGCAGGCGAGCTGACCATCACCGTCGTCGACCAGGACGGCAAGCACATCTATCAACCCGGTCTCCTGTTCGTGCCGTTCGGCATCTACAAGCCTGAGGAGATCGTCAAGCCACGGGACGCCCAACTTCCCAAGTCGGTCCGGTTCGTGGTGTCGGAAATCGACAAGGTGGACTCGGACCATGATCAAGTGCTGCTCATGGACGGGACCGTGTTGCAGTACGACGTGCTCATCGTTGCTACCGGTACCCGCATTGCG
>JBDHMR010000143.1:0-5396 GCA_039656035.1 Gemmatimonadota bacterium | reverse complement strand
GTCGCTCATAGCTAATATGTTGTTGTGCAGAGGCTTACGGGAATTGATAGGGCCACCCAAGACCGTGGTGTTGTACGATATTCTGCTAGAAATTCCATAAGCGTGCTAGATGTTGCACCGTCCCCGAAATTGGTTGCCGCGCCCAGCCCGCCCGGGTATCTTCAGGCCCCGATCGAGCCCTCCTTTTAGTTATTCGAGTCGCCAATGGCTGACACCTCCTTGATGGAAAAACTGGTCTCCCTCTGCAAGCGTCGAGGCTTCGTCTTCCAGTCCTCTGAGATCTACGGCGGGCTAGGCTCGGTGTGGGACTACGGGCCCCTCGGCGTGGAGCTCAAGAACAACGTCAAGCAGCGCTGGTGGCGGGCCATGGTCCAGGCGCGCGACGACATCGAAGGCCTCCACGCCGCCATCCTCATGGCGCCCGAAGTGTGGGAAGCATCGGGCCACGTGGCCGGATTCACCGATCCCCTGGTCGACTGCCGCTTTGGACGTCTCGGTGCGGGATGGAGCCGGTAATCCTGTGTCAGGCGCGACGATCACCATTGCCAATCCAACGTTCGGCCTGGTCACCCTCCTCGAGACGGGTACGGGCAGTGGGGATTACCAGGCAACGCGCAATTCCTTCCCGGCGGGCGACTTCGCGCTCAACGTGGTGCGTGGTGCGGACAACGTGCGGGATGTGGTATTGGGTGGACCCGGGGTACACGCGATCACCGGTCCGGCCATCAACGCCACGGTTTCGAACGTTCAACCTCTGGCTGTCACTTGGACCGTGCCGTCACAGGTCAAGAGCGCCGAACTGGAGACGCGAGATTTCGGACCTGTGGTGATGCCCGATAACGGCGTCTTCCAGATTCCGGCAGGGTCCAACCCGGCACGAACAGACCAACGGATCCGCCTCTACCGGTTCAATGAGCTGGACATCGCCGCCGGTCTTCTGGGGTCCCGGATGAGGGTAAAGATTCGCCAGACGGTGGAGCCCATCATCGTGCAGTAGAGGACGAAGACTAACTGGTACCCAAGGTCCCGCTCGGTCTCTGTGACCGGCGGGGCCTTGTGTCTACCACTCGTGCATACGACCGGCGGCCGAGTCCCCTGTTGGGAGCCTCGGCCGTCGGTCGTCGGTTAGGTAGGTTGCTGTGGCCGGTCAGCGCAAGGACGCACTCCACGACCGTGAGTCGATCGGCTCGAGTACCGTGGTTCCACCACCTACGGCACCGTTGGTGGCCCGCTGAGCGGCGCAGCTGCTGTAGCGGACCTGGGTGGCATCTTCCAGCCGGAGTTCCTCTCCTGCGACAATGCCCCCGTAGACGCGGGTATTGTCCTCGAAGCGCATCCGGCCCCCTCTGTTCATGATGAGGCCGTAGAACGTGAAAGCACTGTTCCGAATGCGGAGCTCTCCGTCCACGATGAGGATGCCTTGGCCATAGCCACCGCTCTCTATCTCGAGCGAGCCGGGGGAGTAGATGATGGGAAACCGGTCGGCACACGGACTGGACAAGTCGAGGGGGTCACCCCAATTAAGATTGTGCTCTACACAGTCGCTGCCCGATACGATGGGTTGGATGTAGCTTCCCGGATCGCCGCCCAGGGTAATGGTGGCCATGGCCACCAAGCTGTTCCAATCGTGGTCGCCGAAGTCGAACGGGTCCAACGAGCCGTCGATCACTGTGGGAGGGTTACCCTGCACCGGGCCGCCCGACATATCGTTGGTTCTCCAAGTGATCCCCGGTACGTCATCCATCGGGGGGCACGACCCCGCGTCATATTGCGGCGGCAGGTAGTCCAATCCGCTCACCCCGCCATTGAGTTCGGCCTCATCGTAGCCACCGCTGACGGACGAGACCAGCGAGAAGCCGCCGAGGCTGGCGACGACCGGCCCCAACGCCAGACTGATGCTCTGCTCGCCGGGGCGCAGTCCGGTGTCCCGCCCCGTCAGGCTAAGGAGGTACGACTGCGACCCGTACTGGTAGAAGATGGCGCGGTAAGACGCCCCATTGGGCAGGGTGCTCCAGCTGAAGTCGACGCTGTCGCCCGGGCTCATGTTCTCAGCCAGGGTGTCGAGCACGGTGCTGGGAGAATCCACCACCGTGGCCAGGAGGAGGTTGGCGCCGGCCTCGGCGGCGTAGAGCGCCGTGCCGGATTCGCGGATGGCCCGAGACGAACGGACTTCATCATTGGCCGTCGCCAGGGCGGCCAGCGTCATGGCGCCCAAGATCACCATCGCCAGGATGACGACCGGCATCACGAAGCCGTTGCGGTTGATTGCCTGGAGTCTAGTCGTTTCGCTTCTCATGCTGATCCTCCTTTAACCCCGGACCGCCACGCTGGTGGTCAGGGAATCCACTTCATAGTTGGTCTGCCCGGCGGGAAGGCCGTAGCTTTCGGCGCGGAGCGTGATATTGATTCGGACGACCTGGGCCGGATCGGCCGTCGGTGCCCCGGTCGAGTCGGTGTAAGTAATCAGTAGCCCACCGGACGCTTGTAGCGGGCCGGTGAGTTTCTCGTACGATGGGGCGGCACCCACCTTGCGACCCAGCCACCAGCGACCGTCCATCACATCCAGATAGATTCCGTACTCGACGCGCCGGAAGGCGCGAACGGGTCCGCCGATCTCAATGCCGCTGGTGTCGCTTGCCGCGACCACGCCGAGACTCACCGCGATGTCGGGGTCGCCCGAGCCGGTCCAGTCGCAGGCGCCGACGCCCAGGCTCGCCGGAGTCCCGGCCGCGGTGATCCGCAGCACTTTCCAGGTCGACTCCAAGGCAGCGTAGACCAGCACGCTGTCGTCAGTTGTGGCCGCCATGGCGCCAGGGGTGCCGCGAATGCCGAATTTCGGAAGAATCGAGTCCCGGGTACACAAGGTGCCCAATCCCTGAACGGACCGCAGGGTGATGGAGGTTGAGTCCATAGCGTAAATATCGCCGTCGGCAGCCGACGCCTGGCGTACTTCCCAGGCCATCAGTGCTACTCCTGCCCGGAGGCTGCCCCGTACTTGCGTCACCTCGCGCTGCTGCCCGTACATTCTCATCTGGACCACCTGTACCTTGTACACGGCCGTCAGGATGATGATGGCGACTACGACGCCAATGAGCAGTTCGATCAGGGTAAAACCACCCCGCCAATGCGATTCTGACAATCGGCTGATGGTAGTAGGCTGCTTGGTCGACACGTTAATCCCTCAAGTAGAGGACCAGGTCGTATTGTGAGGTACCCATGTCTCCCAACCGTTGACGATCGGCTGCCAGATCAACGCGAACCGGATTTGATCCGGTCACCGTCCAACTGATGGCGCGATCGCTGACCACGTCGGAACCGGACACCACGCTGGCCACGCTGACGGTCATCAGGCTGTCTGCCTTCTGCTGCACGTCCGCCCACAGCCGTAGATCCTCGCGGCCCCTCACGGTCATCCGCATCGCTAACCCCATGGCCTGGCCGAGACTGAGGAGGATCAATGTCATCATCACCATGCCGACCATCGCTTCGATCAGCGACGCGCCCCGCTCACTGCGTTTCCCATCGGCACTTCCCTGCGGCCGAGGCCGCACTTCCGCGCGCCGGGTCATCGTAGTGCCTGCCCCAGCGCGGTGAACCGCACCGTGTCGGTCTTGTTCGGCTCGGCGAAAGTGACTAGCGCGTCTGCGGTCTCACAGGCTCCCGCGGTAGTGGCCAGACCTCGCGCATCGAAGCACAGGATCGTGCGATCGCTGGACATGGTCAACTGAGCGGTATCCAGTGACACCATGCGAACGGTGTCCGCCACACCAGCTGTCTGGCCAGTGTCCACCACCACCCAAAACCTGAGGGCAGACGGATCGATGTGGAGTTCGGCCCGTCTGCCGTAACGCACGGCCGTGGCCCGGGTCACACTATGGGCGGACACGAATTGACGGGTGGCCGCGCGACGTTGCACTGCTTGACGCTGCGCCACGATCTTGGGTGTGGTAATCCCCGCCAAGACCGCCAGGACACCCAGGGACATGAGCAACTCCATCATGGTGAACCCGGCGTTGTTCCTAGTTCTCAAGCGGGTAATGCGGTGGGCTGCGGCCGGCGCCAAGGTTCGGGCCTGGGTCATCAGGCCGGCTCCTTCGGTCGGATGTTGCATCAAGCGTTCCTCCTGTGCGTCGATTCCGGGCCGATGCCGTTTGAACGATTCAATGGCTCCAAGCCTGTGTGCAGGGGTTCCGCTCTTCCAGCTCCACCTTCGGTTGCCGAGCCATCTCGAACAGGTCGAGACCTCTTGCTATGCGACCCCGGATCACTCCGGGTGTGCTCTTATCGGGCGGAAAAAATGATTCAAATGTCGACGAATCATTCCCCTTGGCGACTAGTAGCTCGCCAAAGTCGTGCCACAACAATTAGATGTTGTAACAACATTTATGGCAACAGATAGGACTAATGCGAGGCCGACATTCTCGTTGCAGAATGCGAAGAAATTCGGCGGTGCAACAACGAGAGTGCAATTCATGGCACTGGCCCTTTCACGGTTGCCCCCCACGGAGTTCCTCGCGTATCTTCCGGCCCGTCCGACCCTCGATTCTCGCCACCGGGTTCCGCATGGCCGACACCACCGTGATGGACAAGCTGGTCTCCTTGTGCAAGCGCCGCGGTTTCGTCTTTCAATCCTCTGAGATCTACGGTGGGCTGGGATCGGTCTGGGACTACGGCCCCCTCGGCGTGGAGCTCAAGAACAACGTCAAGCAGCGCTGGTGGCGGGCCATGGTTCAGGCGCGCGACGACATCGAGGGCCTCGACGCCGCCATACTCATGGCACCCGAAGTGTGGCAGGCCTCGGGCCACGTGGCCGGATTCACCGATCCCCTGGTCGACTGCCGCACCTGCAAGGCCCGCTTCCGCGAGGACCAGATAGCCGAGGCCCAGTGTCCCCGCAAACCGTCCAAGCACCCCGGAGAACATGGCGACTGCGACCTCACAGAAGCCCGTCAGCCGGCGAACACGGCGACTGTGATCTCACCGAGGCCCGCCAGTTCAACCTCATGTTCAAGACGTTCATGGGTCCGGTCGAGGAATCGGCCTCGGTGGTGTATCTGCGGCCGGAAACCGCCCAGGGGATCTACGTCAACTACCTGAACGTGATGCAGGCGTCCCGCCAGAAGATTCCCTTCGGCATCGCCCAGATCGGCAAGGCGTTTCGCAACGAGATCACCCCGGGAAATTTCATTTTCCGCACCCGTGAATTCGAACAGATGGAAATGCAGTTTTTCGTCAAACCAGGCACCGACGCCGAGTGGTTCGAGCGCTGGCGTGAGTGGCGCATGGAGTGGCACGTGGCGCTGGGCCTGGACCCGGCCAAGCTCCGCTGGCACGAGCACGGCCCTGACGAGTTGGCCCACTATGCCCGGAGCGCCTACGATGTCTAGTATGAGTTT
>JBDHMR010000142.1:0-5138 GCA_039656035.1 Gemmatimonadota bacterium | reverse complement strand
AAGTGTGCCTCAACCCGGCCGTCACCGAGGTGAACGTCCTAGTTGGTGCCACCGGCGTAGGTGTTGATCGATTGAGGGTTGTTCCGTCGCCCACCTGCCCGTAGTCGTTGCGCCCCCAGCAATAGAGCCATCCGGGGACGGTGATGGCGCAGGTGGGGTCTTCACCCAGTGTCATGGAGACGAACAGGTGACCCCCGGCAACCGGAGCAGGACTGTTTCGATAGGCGAACGTGCCGTCACCCAACTGGCCGGAATAGTTGTTGCCCCAGCAGGACGCCGAACCATTGGAAGTCAGCCCGCACCTGTGGGAAAAGTAGCCACCATAGATCCGGTCCAGGCCGTATGATGTTTTTCGGGGCAGTAACCCGAACCCCCGGCCCCAGCATGAAGGTGCCTCACCGGGGACGGTGCCACAGGTGAACGTCTCCCCTCCGGAGAGTTCCGAATAAACTCCGGACGCGACGGGAGTGGGCACCGGGCGGTTTGTGGTAGTGCCGTCACCCAATTGACCCCTCCAGTTGCTTCCCCAACAGTAGGCGTGGCCGGCCAGATCGAGGCCGCAGGTATGGTCCACCAACCCAATGATCGTCTTGAACGCGATGTTCTCGCCTACCCGAGTAGCAACACCGCCCCAGCAGAAGCCACGACTCTGGGGATCGACGGCGCAACTGTTGCCGCCGGAAGCGGACACCGACGTAGCCAGTAGCGGATCCCACACGCTTATCTTAGCGGTCCCCTGGACCTGTTCCGACGTCGCGGTGATGGTGACCGTCCCGCTCGTCAGGCCGGTCACCACGCCGGTGGGTGATACGGTAGCAACCCGGGGGTCCTCGCTTACCCAGAAGACCCGGCGATCGGTCAGCCTGTTGCCGTTTGCATCCGTCAGAAAGGCCGAGAGCTGAGTATGTGAGGGTACTACGATGGTGTCCGTGCCGGGTATTACCGCGGCGAGCCACACCGGTTCGATCAGTGTACTCGGCTCGGTGCACGCTGACACCAGGGCAAGACAGCATGACGCAATCCACAGGCGGGACCGGTCGGTACACTGCATCGAGGCTCTTCTTCAGTTTGACGTTGTCAGGCAATGGCATTCGGCCCAAGCCGCACCCGACGCCTGAACCCTCTTGGGGTCCTATCCCTGAATGACGCTCAGGTTGGGAGCGGCCGCACACGGTGAGCGTCTTGACGCATACCTCCTATCGGGTGACGATATCGTGAAGAAACCCATAAAGAATCATTATTCTGAAAGCGAGAAGATCTACCGGACACCTTTAGTCCAGCAATTGAGTCCGGCGGCAGCGCTCAGGCGTGTCGCCGTAACGCGGTTGTGGCCCAGCCGATTAGTCCGATGGCGACTGCCGCCGCTCCGATCATCCCGGTCCAGAGTTTTGCGGCGGTGGTAGTCGAGGCGGCGGCGGCCAATGATTCCGAGATGTCGGGGAATTGGCCGAGCATGATCAGTAGCAGAGTGTTCTCCAGTAGGTCCATCGTCCCAGCTGCAAGGGGGATGAACGCTACGATAGCGAACCAGGTTCGTTCCAACCCCAACGCCGCGACCTCGGTGTCCCGGGCTCGAGACCGGCGTTCGTCACCTCTCCATTTCACCCCTATATTCTGAGGATCAATGGCCGACCAGTAGGCCGGGCCGTGGAAATGGGGAGAGTGTCATGGATCAGGCAGCGCCGGGCGATGTCACCCAGTTGCTCAAGCGAATGGAAAACGGAGACAGTGACGCTGTCGAACAGCTATTTCCCCTGATATACGACCAGCTCCGGGGGACGGCCCGGCGTGCGCTCGCGGGGGAGCTGCCAAGCCACACGCTTCAGGCCACCGAATTGGTGCATGAGGCCTACTTCAAGCTCCTGGGCTCGGCGCAGGTCGAGTGGCAGGGACGGGCTCACTTCGTGGCTATCGCAGCGCGGGCCATGCGCCAGATTCTGGTAGACCATGCCCGTAAACGCCAGGCCGACAAGCGCGGCGGCGGAGTGCAGCACGTAACTCTGGGAGACGCCCAGGCGGAATTGTCTCTCCCTCCCGAAGAACTGCTGGCTTTGGATGCCGCGCTCGATCGTCTCCAGGAACAAGACCCGCGGTTGCGTTCGGTGGTGGAATACCGGTTCTTCGGTGGGCTGACCGAAAAGGAAATTGCCGAAGTGCTGGACCTGACCATCCGAACCGTCCAGCGCGATTGGGTCAAGGCACGCGCCTGGTTGCATCAAGAGATCTACCCCACAGGCGCGTGAATCGGAACAACACTCTACTGCGCTTCGTCTATCAATGATGGCACCTGAATCTCGCTGGTCCCGAGTCGCGGGCCTGTTCGACCGCGCGCTGGAGTGTCCCAGCTCCGAAAGGAGCGCCTGGCTCGCCCAGGCCTGTCCCGATGATGCCGGACTCCGGGATGAGGTTCAGCGCATGCTGGATGCGCACGAGGCGCCGGGTGGTATCCTGGACCTCCCTTCCCCCGCCGGGTCCGAGCCCGCCGACGTTTCCGACCTGTCCGATCGGGTACGAGATCTTCTGGCAGACCGATATGTCATCGAGCGGGAGTTGGGCCGCGGCGGGACGGCCACCGTATTTCTGGCCCAGGAGCGGAAGCACTCCCGCCCGGTCGTACTCAAGGTCCTCAATCCAGAAATCGCCGCGTTGTGGAGCACTGATCGTTTCGAACGGGAGGTACAAATCGCCGCCCGGCTGGGTCACCCCCACATCGTGGGGCTGATCGACTCCGGTGAGGTCGACGGCCTGTTGTACTACGTGATGCCGTTCATCGAGGGTGAGACTCTTCAAGCGCGGCTCAAGGCGGGTGGAGGCCTTTCGCTGGGCGACGCGCTGATCTTCTTGCGGGACATCGCCGATGCGTTGGCGTATGCGCACCGCATGGGAGTGGTGCACCGGGATCTGAAACCGGGCAACGTTTGGTGTGCCAACCGGCACGCCTTCCTGTTGGATTTCGGTATCGCCAAGATGCTCAGGCCATCGCCGGGGCAGGGGCATCTGACCGGTTTGGGTGCCGCCGTGGGCACGCCGGCGTATATGGCGCCAGAGCAAAGACAGGCCGACCCCAACATCGACCATCGGGCGGATATCTACAGTTGGGGACTGCTCGCCTACGAGATGTTGCTGGGCGAGCTGCCCGACAACGAAGCGCTCGGAGGGATACCCGCCAAGACGCTTCTCACTCGACGGCCCGAGCTGATGCCCGAGATTGCCGACCTCGTGTCGCGGTGCCTGGAGCCCGATCCCGATAACCGGCTCGACGACGCCGAGATCATGCTGCAGGCCCTCGACGATATGGTGGGAAGTTCTTCCATTAGCGTCCGCCGTCCCCGGCGCCGGGTCGCCGCCATGGTGATGGGTGGACTGCTTGCCGTGGCCGCAGTAGTTGCTGCCTTACTGCTGGGTCGAGGTTCCCCGGGTGGTGTTGACTCCACCGCTTTGGGTGAGCCGCTGGCGGTGATGGCGCTGGTCAACGAAACCGGCGATCCCACTATGGACACGTGGGGCCGCCTGGCCGGCGACTGGCTCACCCAGGGACTCCAGGAAGCCGGAATCGTGACGGTAGTGCCGTGGCCCAACGCACTCCAGGCTTCGGACGCCATCCGGACTCGGCAGGCCGCGGGCGAAGTGGTAGATCCAATCCAGACGGTACGCCAGGAAACCGGTGCCGCGGCGGTGATCACCGGGTCCTATTACCTGGTGGCCGACCAGATCGAGTTTCGTATCCAGATAACCGATTCTGAAGACGGGACTCTGATTGGCGCTCCACCAACCGTAAGCGCCCCTCGAGATTCGGTGCACACAGCCATTCGGACACTGCGTGATCGGGTCATGGGTGCTGTGGCCATCCTGCGCGACACCCGGCTGGAGCCGCTCACTGACCTGGCCAGGCGTCCGCCGCTGTTCGAATCCTACCTGGCGTTCGATCGTGGAATCGAGCGTTTCAATGACCAGGACTACGGTGCTGCGATCGACGAGTTCCGGGAAGCGTACGCCCGCGACACGACGTTTGCCGTGGCATTGCTCTATGCCGCGGTGGCCCACTGGAACATGAACGAGTACCAGGCCGTCGACTCGATGTTGATCATCGTCAGGCAGCACACCAACGACCTCAGTCCCTATCATCGGCACCGGGCCGACTTCCTCGAAGCGTATCTGGAGGGCGACTCTCAGCGGACTTTGGAATCGATCAGGCTTGCCGCCGACCTGGCCCCGGGATCGGATGCGGCGTACCGACTGGCGGACGTGGCGACGAAAATGGGTCGTCCTGAAGAGGCGGTGGCAGCCCTGGAGACGCTCGATCCGGACCGGGGGGCGATGCGCGGCTGGTCCGCCTACTGGCTGGTGTTGACTCACGCCAGGCACATGATGGGAGATCACCAAAGGGAACTGGAGGCTGCCCGCGCCATGCGGGAACGTTACCCCGATCGCCGAGTGGGGGTGGCGCTCGCCGCCAGGGCACTCGCGGCCATGGGTGAGTTGGCCCGGCTCGATTCGGTCATCGAAGATGCCCGTTCGTTGCCGCAAACCACCTACTGGTCGCGCGGGGCCGCCATGGTGGTCGCCGGCGAAGAACTGCAAGCCCACGGGTGGGCCAGGGAAGGATCGGCGATGCTGGAACGGGCCGTGCGCTGGCTCCAGACACAACTCGAACTCCACCCCGGTGAGCGCCGGCTGCGCTACTGGCTGGGCACGGCCTACTACGATCTGACGCAGTGGGAAGACGCGGCGGCCGTGCTGAAAGCGCTGGCCGATCAGTACGGCCGTTTCGGCGACCAGGGGATGGCCGCCGTGTCGGCAGCCCGGATCGGCGACCCCAACGCCGAGCAACGCCTCCCCGCTCCTACGTTGCGTACCACCGGGTCGCTGACGGCCTTCCGCGCGAGGATAGCCGCCATTCGAGGGAACACCGACCAGGCGGTGGCGTTGTTCAACGAGGCCATTCACTTGGGAGTGGATGATCTTCCGTGGCTGCACGCGACTGCGTATCATGATCTTCAGGAGCTGGGTCCGGCGATGAGTTCGCTGCCACGTTCGTTGCAGAGCGAAGGATTTCCATAGCCACCATGCCTCATTCCACACCGAACCAAACCTCCCGTGTCCGCACAGTGTTTGACGACTGGGCCGTTCGCGGACGC
>JBDHMR010000141.1:0-5164 GCA_039656035.1 Gemmatimonadota bacterium | reverse complement strand
CGGTCGCCCAACTCAGCATGTTGATGAACCCCGGGGCAACCGCCAGGCCGCGCGCGTCGATCTCCATCCCAGCGGACGCGTCCGACAAATCTCCAATGGCCGCGATGGTGTCACCGGCGATGGCGACGTCGGTCACTACTGGTGCCGTTCCCGTGCCGTCGTAAACGGTGCCGTGGCGCAGGATGACGTCGTAGTCCGGTGTCTGGCACGCACCGGTAACAAGAATCAGTGAAAACAGTATCCGTCGCGTGTTCATCGTGCCTCGTTCGAAGAGGTTCTGGTAGGCTTGCCATATCGCACGGCGGTGATTTCCGCCAGAATGGCCAGCGCCGTTTCTGCCGGCGTCCGTCCACCGAGGTCCAGGCCTACCGGTCCGTGCAGGCGGGCGAGTTGCTGCGCTGTCACCCCGGCCGCCGCCAACCGTTCCCGCCTTGCTGATTGGGTTTTGCGTGATCCGATGGCGCCAACATAGCGGGCCGGTGAACGCAGCGCGATTTCGAGCGCCGGGTCGTCGAGTTTTGGATCGTGACTAAGGACCACTACGTAAGTCGCCGGGTCGAGGCCAATTTCTTCGAAGGCGGCACCGGGCCACCCAAGAACCAGTCGATCTGCCGTGGGGAATCTCTCTTTGGTCAAGAACCCTTGGCGAGCGTCGGCCACGATCGTTTGGTAGCCGAGCTGCTGGGCCATCGTTACCAGTGGCACGGCGATGTGTACCCCGCCAAACACTACCAAACGGGGCTGGCGTGGTACCAGTTCGAAGAACACGTCTATTGTGCCACCCGAACGTTCTACGGTGTGTGTGCGACTCCGGTCGTTGGCCAATACTTGACTGGCCAATGACAGTACGTCCTCCGTCAGATCATCCAACCCGCCAGGTACTTGGGGGTCGCTCGCCACCAGGCTGCCGACGGGTTCCAGTGGTCCGTCGATGGTGCCGTCATCCCGCACCAGCCAACTCCAACCCGCTCGTGCGTCACCCTCTATGATCGTGGCGAGCACGACTCCACCGGGGCCGCGCGCCGCCTCGATCAGCTCGGGGCGCACGGCCGGCTCGACGAACACGTCCAGCGTGCCGCCGCAGGCGAGGCCAACTTCCCACGCCTGCTCGTCCGAAACTCCGTAGCTGACCGAGACGGGAGCGCCGCGCTCCATGGCCGCCACGATCGCCTCGGCCGCCGCGCTCTCGACGCATCCCCCTGACACGGATCCGGCGATACCACCATCGCGGTTTGCCAGCAGGCAGGCACCTTCCGCCCTCGGTGCCGAACCCCATACCCGAGTCACCACCGCGCGCCCGACCGCGGCACCTGCACCGGTCATTCTGTCCCAGTCGGCCAGTACGTCACGCATCGATTAACCGCCCACTCATAATTGTGCCCCGTTCCTTTAGTCTTCCAAGTCAACCGACAGCGTTCGGGCATACGGTGGCAGACGGAAACGCATGTCCGCTTGCAGCAAGCCACCGTGTCCCAGCCCGGCAAGAGTCTCCGGCGTCGGATGCTCTCCTGTCATGAGTCGTGGAAAGATCATGTCGGCCGCCGTGGCCATACTGAACATACCGCAGCGTGGCAGCCCTAGGACGACGGCGTTACCAACCTCCGCAAGCCACACCATCGAACCTGGATGCGCCGGCACTCCGCGGCGAATGAGCTGGCCGTCGAGGCGCTTCAGTGCGGTGAAAAACGGTGCCAACGGATCTCCTGCCGATACACCGCCGACCAGAAATACCCCCACCCCGCGATCCAATGCTTCCTCCAGGATCCGCTGTAACTCGTCCGCCGCCGCGTCCGGCGCGTCCGCCGAAGTATGGAACGACCCATCAAACTTCCCATAGAGAGCCTTCACCCTCAGGTCGGCCGCGGCCGCGAATCTATCCAGTTCGGCTGCACCTTCCGGGTGCGCCGCCACCGCCGCAACCCGGATCTGTTGGTAGCGGCGCAGAGAAACGAGACCTTCGTCTCCTGCCAGCGCTTCTCCACGTTGCACCGCCCCGGCGTCCACCAGGTGCGGTGCCACCTTGACGCCGGCAACCGGCTGGCCCTCGGCCACGGCCTGCCCGTCGAACAGCGTGAACACCTCCAAGGGGTCGATGGAATTCACCGCTTCCAGAACGTCGGTCCGCACGTGCAGCACGCCGTCCGTCTCAGCCAGAAGGTCGATCCGGCTTTGATGAATTCGGCCGGTAGTGATGCCGGATCCCGCTACTGCGCGCGCCAGCCGTCGGGCCGCTTCGTCTTCATGGAGATCGTCGGGGCCCGGCCAGGCGAGCGACAAAGACACACCAAGTTCGCCGGTGCCAGCGGCGTCCAGGATATCGGTGGCCATCGCCTCGTCCAGCACCGTGCCCTTCGAGTAACGTGACCGCCCGGTTCTAACTGGCGCAAGGAGTACTGATCCCACCAAGGTACTGACCGTGACATCCTGCAACTCGGTCAAGCTGAGCCGGGCGGCTTTCACGTGTGTCCCAACGTCGTTAGTGGGGTAGGCAACCGTCGGTGATCAGCGATCCGCTTCGGATGCCTGTTGGGCGAAAGTGTCCCAAAACTCGTCTGTAAGTTTGCGCATGGCCCCCTCCAACAAGCGGGCACCGAAACTGGCGACGGTTCCACTGACCGTGGCTGTCGCCTCCCAGGAAAGCTGAGTCGTATCTGCATCCCGTTCGTGTAGGCGTATTGAAGTGAGCACATCGACCTCCGATCCCGGCGCCTTGCCGCGCGCGTGCATCCGGGCGCTCTCCGGCTCTACCAGATCCGAGAGCTCGATTTCCAAGGTGAAGCTCAGTTTGATGGCGCCGACACCGAGACCGCTGACCACCTTGAAATGGGTGTCGTCGATGGCTTCTACGGACTCCACGCCAGGAGCGGCTGCGGCGACGGTGTGCGGATCGAGTAGCCTGCGCCAGACGGTTTGCCTGGAGGCGGAGATCATCGGTTCGCCGGAAAAATCTAGGTGCATCTAGAGTTCGTCCTCCAATACCGCGAGATCAGCAGGGGTGTCGATGTCGGGGTTGCTGCCTTCCACCGTCACGGTCATCACCCAATCTGCGTGGGACTCCAGTGTTGGGCCAAGCCCCCGGTCTCCCCGGACGTCGTCGACGAGATGCCAGCGGCTTCGGTCGAGCAGCACCGGATGACCGGGGACACCGGGATCGCAAGAGTACACCGGCCTCACGATGTCCGCTCCGCCCAGCCACGCATCCCTCAATGCAATGAGCACTTCCTGACGCACCATCGGCTGATCGGCCAAAACGATTAGGGCAGCCTCCGCCCTTGGCTCCACGGGGGGATCGTCGAGCCGCCGGATCCCAAGAAGCAGCGATTGGCCCATGCCGCTGGCCGGGGTGGGGTTTTCGACCAGGACCGAGCCACTCGGGGCAATGGTCTGCGCCACGGCTTCGTCGCCGGCTGCGGTGACGGTCACTATTCCGGCCAGCAGGCCCGAGCGCCGCGCCGCCGTGAGGTGCTCCAGCGTTTGCAGCACCAGGGGACGGCCCCGGAGCGTGGCCACGAGCTTGTTGGATCCGAATCGGCGTCCGGACCCCGCCGCCAGGACCACGGCCCAGAGCGGGCGCATTGGCCGGCTACCCGGCGCGGGCCATGGCGGCGGTCACCGCCCGTCCAAAGGCTACCTTGGCAAGCTGGCGACGATACGCTTCTGGGGCGTGTAGGTCGCCGATAACGTCGACGCCCGCCAGTGCCTCCTGCGCCACTGCCGCGATGTCCTCCGACTCGCCTTTGGTGTCGATCAAGCCCTCCGTATTCGCCAGAAACACGTTGTCGGCCACGCCGGTCAGGGCCACGACACAATGACGGATACGGCGCCGGCTGATTTTGACTACCGCCGCCGCTCCAGCCATGGCGTACCCCGAGGCCGGCTGTTTGAAGCTCTCGTAGGCCGATCCAGCGCCGCGCGGAAGACCCGGCAGCACGATTTCGATCAGCAATTCCTCGGGTTCCTTGGCAGTGTGGAACGGTCCCAGAAAGAATTCGGCTGCCGGCACCGTGCGGCGGCGCGAGCGGGATCGGAGCTTGAACTCCGCGTCCAGCGCCATCATCACCGCCGGCATGTCGGAGGCCGGGTCGGCGTGGGACAGGTTGCCGCCGATGGTGCCACGGTTGCGTACTTGCAGGTCTGCCACCTGACGAGTGGCCTCGCCGATGATGGGGAATCGTTCCTTCAGCACGTCCGATTGGACCAATTCCCTATATGTGGTACCTGCGCCTATGCGCGCACCGCGGCGGTGTTCCTCGATGCCCTTGAGCTCATCGAGGTGGGCGATGTCGATCACCTTGGACACGTGAGCCATGCGAAGCTTCATCAGCGGCAGCAAGCTGTGACCTCCCGCAATCACCACACTGCCGTCACCTGCCGCCAGTGCCTTGAGCACGTCCTTGAGGCTGGAGGCCCGCTGGTAATCGAAAGAATTGGGAATCATGCTGCACCCCCGTCCTTCGTTGCGCCCTGGATAGCCGCCCACACCCGGGCGGGCGTGAGCGGTTTGTCGATGTGGCTGATACCTAATGGCGCGAGCGCGTCGCATACCGCGTTCACCACACACGCCGACGAGGCAATCGTTCCCGCTTCGCCGATTCCCTTGACGCCGAGCGGGTTGACGGGAGAGGGCGTTACCGTGTGATCGGTCTCGATGGCAGGCATCTGGCTCGCCCGGGGAACGACGTAATCGAGCATCGAGCCCGTCAGCAACTGGCCCTCGTCATCGTACGCGGCCATCTCCAACAACCCCTCCCCCAAACCCTGGATGACACCGCCGTGGATTTGTCCCTCCACGATCATCGGGTTGATGTGCGGGCCGCAGTCGTCCACCGCGATGTAACGCAGGATCTTCACCTCGCCCGTCGCCGTGTTGACCTCCACGGTGCACAAGTGCGTGCCGAACGGATAGACAAAATTGCTGGGATCGAAGAACGCCGTGGCTTCCAGGCCCGGTTCCATTCCTTCCGGAAGGTTCCAGGCGACGTTGGCCATGAGTGCCACTTCACCGAAAGGCTTGGCGTTACCCGGGGAGCCTCGCACGGCGAAGGCGCCGTCTTCCCAAACGATGTCGTCCTCACTGGCTTCGAGTAAGTGAGCGGCGATCTTCTTGGCTTTGTCCTTTACCCGCTGGGCCGCGATCTTCACCGCCGATCCACAAACGGCCGTA
>JBDHMR010000140.1:0-5190 GCA_039656035.1 Gemmatimonadota bacterium | reverse complement strand
ACGCCCGGGGCGTCGGGGAGGTTATCGAGTTTGCGTTGCAGCTCGTCGGTCATGGGATTGCGGTTCATGAATATCGAATATCGAATATCGAATATCGATTGCCAGGAATATCGAAGTGAACTAGGAAGTCATGAATCACTTCGATATTCGATATTCTGGGCATTCGATATTCCTGGCATTCCCCCCCCCGGAGTTGAATATCGAACATCGAGTGTATCGCCACCGGGCACCGGGGGGCTCCTGTCCTAGCCTCGCCGTTTGGTGAGGGCCCGTGCCTGGGGCACCCGGAATAGCCAGGTTAGCGCCAGGTACGCGATCCCGTAGGCTCCAAGAACGATAACGGCGAGGGGGATGGGATGGAGAGTCCCTACGGTCTGGCGCGCCACGGTCCCGAGAAAGGCGGCCAGGACGGCGCCAAGGAGGATGGCGGCTATGTGCCGGACCGGAGGGTCTCGATGGCGGAGTCCTTCGGGTAGCCGGCGGCGGAGGAGGTACCACTCGATCCACGCAGCGGCGCTGGCCGCCAGGGTGATTCCCACCACACCCCAGCGCGGTTCCAGGTCGAGCATTCCCGGGAGTCGCAGGGCCAACATCCACCCCAGAGAGATTGAGACGGCCACGCGCACCATGGCGAACCGCATGGGAGTGCGCGTGTCCTGCAGGGCGTAGTAAGCTGAGGCGTAGAGTCGGCTCTGGGTGGAGGCGAGCAATCCGATGGCGGCTCCTCCCAGGATGGCCCACACGTACAGGGCGAGGTCGGCGGTAAAGCGGCCTGATTGGTACACCGCCCCGGCGATGATGTCTCCGAAGGCGATGAACGCCACAGCGCTGGGAAGGACGAAGAAGGATATCCTGGCCAGGCCATCGCCTAGCCGGCTGCCCACCTCGCCCACCGCCGCCTCGTCTCCATCCCGCAGACGGGACATGGCCGGAAGCTCTGCCGCCGCCACTGACATACCGAACAGGCTTACCGGGAGGAGGTAAAGCGTTTGGGCGTAGGCCAGGCTGGCCACCGCCCCGACGGGAAGCATGCTCCCCAGGAAGGTGTCGACGTAGGCGCTGATCTGGACAACGCCGCGGCCGAGGAACACGGGGAAGAAATTGCGGGTTACGGTGCGGACGTGCTCGGTCGCCCATCGGACGGTGATCTTGATGGGGCCGGCCAGAGACAGGACCGCGGGCAGTTGCACCAGGAATTGAAGGGCACTGCCGGCGACCGCCCCCCAGGCGGTGATGGCGGCCAGATCGTACGACGCGTTGCTCTCGCCATAAACCAGCAACGCCGTAATGATGGCCACGTTCCACACCACGGGAGCGGCGTAGGACAGGAAAAACCGACCGTGGCTGTTGAGGATACCGAGGCACCACGCCGACAACACCAACAGCCCCATGCCGGGAAACAGAATACGGACGAGACGGATGGTCTGGAGCCGCTGTTCACCAGTGAAGCCTGGGGCAATTACGTCGACCAGAAGAGGAGTGGCCAGGTAACCACCGATGACGAGGAGCCCCACCACCAGGCCCAGCAAGCCGGCCACCGCCCCGGCCACTCGGCGGGCGTCCTGCTCGCGGCCCTCGGCCAGGAGCTTGGCGTACACCGGAATGAACGACGCCGACAGCACTCCCTCGCCAAACAGATTCTGCAGGAGGTTGGGAATGCGCACGGCGGCCATGAAGGCGTCAGCCGAGGCCGAAGCTCCGAAGTAGTGGCCGAAGACACGCTGCCGTACCAGGCCGAACACTCTGCTCAGCAGGATACCGGTGGCGACCAGCACCGCCGGGCGGCGTGGGCTCACGGAGTTGGTCAGTTGTTTGGGGGAGGCGGGAGGGTCGGTTTGTCCGAGGGATTCTCCAACAGACGTTGTATGAAGGCGTTCTCCTCCTTCAGCTGATCGACGGCCCGGTTGAGGTCGTCTACTTCCAACTCGAGGAGGTCCACCTTCTTGCCGAGGTCCTGCATGTCCTGCGGTATGGCGTCGGGGCCTTCGAGCCTGCGGGCGATGGCCCGGCCAATGGGAGAGTCAATGACGATCCCGATGATGGGGATTAGCAGGGCGACGAGGAGGATTAGACCGATGAAATACATGTGTCGAGTCTATGAAGGAACCGGCTCACCTTCAAGGGCCGCGTCGTACCAAGCGGTTATGGCCTCCCCAACGGAGGTCAGAAATTCGTCACCATAGCGAGCCCGGTAACTGGCCACGGAGACCACTCGCTCCTGGGGTTTTCCTCCCGGGAGCAGAGCCTCGCGGGCATGGCCGATCTGCTTCATTTCGGTCTTCTCCCGCTGTTTGAGATGACCCCGCAGGCGCTTGTCGATGTGGTCGACCGCCGCCAACGCCTGACGGCGAGATCCTTCCACCGGCTTGGCCATGGTCGGGTCGATGCGGCTGCCCTCGTCGAGCAGGACGTCATATCCCTCGTCGATGGTCTGCCGGAGAGAGGCCACTACCTCGGTGATTTCCGGAGGCATGTGCGACCGCACCACCCGGGTCTCGAGCGCCTGATTGGGCTCGGTCAGCTGGTCCAACGACGCGTCGAACTTGTCGAGCACCCGGTCGACCCGCCGCTCGACAACCTGGCCTGACCACCGGGGGATGACCGGTTGCTGCGGCACGCGCAGGCGCTGGTACAGTGGATCTGTCAGCGGGAAGTAGCGCAATTCACCGGGTCCGGCCACGTAGCCCACCGTCGGCAGCAAGGCACTCTCGATCACCGGCCGGAGGAGGACGTTAGGAAAGAACCGCTCTGGGGACTCGGCAGCGAGGGTCTGCAGCGTGTCGAGGGTGAACCGCTCATGGCCACGCCGAGAAACGACCTCGGTCCCATCGACCACCAGGCGGTCCCGCCCCTGCTCGGATTCCATCATTACCAAAGTGGCGCCGTCGCCCACGTGGACCTTCGGGTCGGCGCCGGCGGCGGTCAGGTCGGCCGCCCGGCGAGCAAGGTCGCGATCGAGATCCTGGGCCAGTCCGACGGCCTTCATGATGAGCGGAATGGCCCGGCGTTTGACGGATTGGTGGGTACTGTCGAAACACACGATCCCAAGCGGGGCCAGAAGCTCCGCCAGGGCGCCGGCGTAACCCTGGGCCACAGTGGCCTCGGGCCGGTAGTATCGCCGGAGCCAGGCCATGGTCTCTCCGGTGAATTCGGAGTCTGGGAGGGAGGCTTCCAGCAGGTCGAGTCCCTCGGTGACCTCAGCGCCCAACGGTTCGCGATACATGGGTGTGAGCGGCGCGTCGGGGGCTCGCCCCCGCAGAGTCCAGCTGGTCGGGGTACCGTCCGCGGCGAACCAGGCGGCGTGGTTGGCCTCGGCGAAGTCATGATCGTCGCCGGCCAACCAGAACAGCGGCACCACCGGACGTTGCCAGCGAAGTTGAAGCCGACGTGCCAGGGCCGCGGCAGACAGCGCCTTGTAGACGGCGTAAAGCGGGCCGACGAACAATCCCGGTTGTTGTCCCGTGGTGACTACCAGGACGTCGTCCGCCCGCAGCCGCGTCAACGCGTCCTCGGTCCCGGCGGCTGGGATACACGCGTCGATCAAATCGGAGGCCATGCCCCCGTCGCGCGTCTGGAGGTGCGGCATGGCACCACGGATTGGCGTCGGGTGCAATCGGAACGTCATCGGCGCTGTCCCATGAGGAACACCCTGGGACTGTCCTGGGTCAGCGGGTTACCATCGTAGTCACCAAAGACCGCGTTCACGTCCAGGGACGGTGATACCATATGATGCAATTCATCGGGAGTGAATAATCGCACTTGTTCGCGGAACATTCGCCCGTCTCCCGGATCGATTTCCTTGATGACGTACTTTTCATCCGGCGACAGGCTGCGGCGAATCTTGACCGGCGTGTCATCCATCATCGCCTCACCCTCGGCCACCAGAGTGCTGCGCACCCTGTCGGCATGAAGAAAGTCCAGGACAAACCAGCCACCAGGACGAACGGTGTCGATCATGCCACCAAGTACCGCGGCATGTTCCTCATCGCTGGAAAAGTAGCCGAAACTGGTGAAGAGATTGAGGGTCAGATCCATGCTGGCCGGGCGCACCGGGAGCGAACGCATGTCGGCCCGCACCAACGGCGAGTCGGTCAGGGTCTGTGCCCGGCGCAGCAGCGTCATAGACAGATCGATTCCGATGGGCCGGACACCTCGTTTTTCCAACGCCGCGGCGTGCCGCCCCGGCCCCGAGGCGACGTCGAGCACCCGGATATCCGATCGCCAGTCGACCGTTCGTTCGATGAGCGCGATGGCGCGTTCCGCATCCGCCTCATCACGATGCGGATAGAGGGCGAGGTAATCCTCGCCGAACCAGTCCTGGAACCACTCTCCCATCCCTACCCCACCGACCCTGGTGCGTAGTGCGTTGTGCGTAGTGCATAGGGAAAACACGATCCGATAGCGCAGGGCGCTGTCCCAACGCACAACGCACGACGCACTACGCACTCCCCTTATGGTACGGCATGTGATTCAGGATGGTGAACCCCCGGTAGAGTTGTTCGTAAGCTACCACACGGGCGAGTTCGTGGGGGAGGGTCAGGGGGCCCAGGCTCCAGGTGGCGGTGGCGCGTTCGAGGAGGTCGTCGGCCAGGCCGTGGGAGCCACCGATTACGAAAACCAGGGGCATCCCCGCGCCACGCCAGGAGTCGAGCCGGGAGGCGAAGGCTTCGCTGGTCCACTTCGACCCTTCACGCGAGAGCGCGATGACCGTGGCCCGTGACGGAAGCCGTTCTGTTATCCGACCGCTCTCCTGGCTCCGCTGTTTCACTTCGGGGAGCCGGTCGGCAGCACGGATCTCTACTTCATCGACTGTGGCAAAGCGTCCGAGACGGCGGCGATAGTCGTCACACGCCTCGCGGTAACACGGGCGCAGTTTTCCCACCGCCATGATGGTGAGTCGCATCAGGCATAGAGACCGCGCAACCGGTGGACGGCCGCAACCCGCTCGATGGCGAGCATGTAGGAGGCCACCCTGAGGTTGACGTCGTGTTGCTCCGCCATGGTGATCACTTCCCGGTAGGAGTCCACCATGATTTTCTCGAGCCGGCCGTTGACGGTCTTCAAGTCCCAGAAATAGCCGCCTCTATCCTGCACCCACTCGAAGTAGCTGACGGTGACGCCACCGGCGTTGGCGAGAATGTCGGGAACCACGAACACGCCCATGTCGTCGAGGATCTTGTCGGCGTTGGC
>JBDHMR010000139.1:0-5194 GCA_039656035.1 Gemmatimonadota bacterium | reverse complement strand
GTGCTGGGCGGGACGAACTTCTTCTCCCTGGAAGTTGGCTGGTAGTGCTCTTTCCCCGATAGGTAGGAGTTCGGTCGATCTCCTACCTATCGGGGCTGGGTCGTGACGGGACAATATGGACTTGCGTGTGCTAACAGTGATGTTGTTGGGCGGGTTGCTGGGATCGCCGGGGTTATCGGCGGTTTCCGGACCAGGGGACAGCTTGGCGGTCCACACGGTGCGTTTCTACCGTGCGGGCCAGGACCGAACGCGGGTCCGGGCGTTTGTTCAGTTGCCCTATGCCCTTCTGGTACCGTCCGGAGTTGATGGTGAAGGCGATCTGCTGTACCACGTAGACGTGACGATCGCCGATTCAGCCGGCACCGCATTGTTCGCCGAGGACTGGGACGGTCACGCCCCGGGAATCCTCAGGAGTTCCGGCGGGTATGTACTGGAAACACTGAATTTCATGATCCCGCCTGGTGAATTTGATCTGCGGGTGACGGTGCGGGACTCGGTGACGACGCGGGAGTTCACCACCCACGCAACTCTGGTGGGATATGCGACGCCACCGGCAGTATCGGACCTTCTGCTGTCGCCGGACATGCGACAAATCAGCACCGGCGACACGGTCCCCCGACCGGGTGAGTTATTGATAGGAAGTACCATGGTGATGGCCACCGCTGAGGTGTTGCTGACACCACTCCGCGCCAAGCTGTACTATCTGTTTGAAGCGTACGGCGCGGAGGATCGGACCGGGACGATGGCCTTGGCCGTCGAGGATGCCTCCGGGCGAACGCTGATTCGGACACCAGGGGCTCC
The DNA here is from genome assembly GCA_039656035.1 of Gemmatimonadota bacterium. Taxonomy (GTDB): domain Bacteria; phylum Gemmatimonadota; class Gemmatimonadetes; order Gemmatimonadales; family GWC2-71-9; genus N074bin45. Next base: position 4,393 of record JBDHMR010000139.1, on the reverse strand, counting down.
GATAGACATCCCGGCCGATGGAGCGGTGTTCAAGGGAGATCTGGACCTGACGGGATTGCCGGAAGGAGTTTACGACCTGAGCCTGGAGTTGCAGTTGGACGGCCAGGTCACCAATCGGCAAAGAAGGTTCCGGATGGCGGGAATGCGGGAGACCCTGGCCCGGGACTCGGTCAGGCGGGCGGCGGCGCGGATAACCGACGAAGGATTCTTCGCCGCGATGAACGAGGTACAGCTCGATTCCGCCTACGCGCCACTGGTGTACATCGCGACAGAAACCGATCAGATGGACCTGTACGATCGGTTGTCGGTACAGGCCAAGCGGGCCTTTCTGACGCGATTCTGGAAAGGACGCGATCCGAGCCCGGGGTCGCCAAGAAACGAAGCACGGGAGCAGTTCTACGGCGGGATACGATTCGCCAACCACACGTTTGGCGAGGGAAGGCGCGGGGTGCCGGGGTGGCGGACCGATCGTGGCCGGATATGGGCCAAGAACGGACAGCCCCACGACAAGTTGGAAAAGACCCGATCGGGAAGGGCGCCACCGTACCAGGTGTGGCAGTATTTCTCAGGCAAGCACCGGTGGTACATCTTTGCCGATCGGACGGGCTTCGGTGCCTATGCGTTGTTACACACAAACGATCTGACCGAACACACGACGACCGGTTGGATCGAGATACTCTCGGTGGATGCGGTGCTCGACATTCAGGATTACCTAGGGGTGTCCTTCATTCAAGGTGGAACCGGAGGCATCTGATACGAGACACCGATTGGGGCTGCGATTTTTTGGAATCTTTCTCAACGAGGGCACGAGTATGAACCGTACAGTGCGTTGTTTGGCAATCTTCGCTATCGGCGTGGGTGCTTGGGCATGTAAGGGCGACCCACAGAGTAGCCTCGAAAGAGGCAGCATCTCAGAAGTCAGGGCGAGTCCGGCGCGGCTGTTCGTCGACCAGGGAGCCACGGTCGAGGTTCTTGTCGACGCACGTGACCAGGTCAACCAGGCGGTCGAGATCACCAGCGTCTCCGAGGCGGTTGGCGCCGGCATCGCGGTCACCCGCGACTACCAGTACCAGCCTGTGTTCGACGCCGGCGCCACGGACGAGGCCTCATGCACGGCCATCGCCAATTCCAGTTGGACCGGCGCGGGTTGCCTGGTGCCCCGCACCAATCCAACCAGGCTGCGATATGAGGTCGTGGGGATAGCTCTGACCGAGACAAGCTTCTCCGTCACCATCAATGGGAGCACCACGCTTGACATCCCGGTGACGGTCACCATAGCGGTCTCGACGGGGACGCTGTCCAACGTCACGCCGGCCTCCGGCGAGCCCGTTACCATCACCCTGCCAAGTCCTCTGGTGTTCGATCCCGCGCTGGTGGCGGATCCTCTCCAGTGGCCGGGGACGGTGTTCATCGGCGTGGACGACGACGGCAATCCTGTTGACCTCGCAACCATTTCGGACCTCCAGGCCAGCGTGGTCACGTTCCAGTTCCCGCCCAATATTGTGGGACCGGTCATCTCCAAGGGTGTGACTCTGCCATTCAATCCGGGGCTCCCGTCGGTGGATCTCAAGACTTCGGAAATCTTTACCAGCCCGCAGTGGCCGAGTCCGTTGGCGGTAACGATGTCGAGTAACGTGGCGACCGGCTTTGATGTCCTCACCACTACCGCCGGCCCGGGACTCATCTTCGGGGTGCAGGCCCAGCTCTACATAGGTAACGCAGACGTTGGATGTCCAGTGGATGATAGTTGCCGGCAGGCCACCATTATTTCACGGTCAATGGACGGAACCAGCATCGATGCCACGTGGCCGCAGGACAATTCAGGTAAGGTGTACGTCACCGGAATGGCGGCCGCAGCAGCGCCTCAGTTCTCCACCCTGGATAGCGAAACCGACCAGCCCATCGCGATTGCACTCACAACTTTACCGGTAACCGTCACCCAGTCGTTGCCATCAGGTGTGGGCCTCGAATTGGTCCGGCTTACGCTGACAGATCCCGGCCTCCAGTTGACCGCGAGCTCAGCGGTGACGAGCTTGAGCGGCGGCCTAGGGTTCATGAATGTCGCTCTCGACCCGGCCGGCCAGTGGATCGAATATGTGCCCACTGGTGGCTCAAGCAGCACGGCGACTATTAGTGGGATCGAAAGCATCGCCAGTGGACTGATCTTCGAGTTCCCAGCCAGCGCTCCGGCAGTCGTGCTGGCTAGCACGTTTGCTCAGTTGACCACCCAGAACGCCGCGACGGATATCACCTCGTTGTTGCCGGCCTCTGGGGCATCCATCCTCTGGTACGATGTGATGTACGCCCCCGGCGGTGATATTTTCGGGACCGACCAGCAGTTCTACAACATGACTGGGCCGATCGACCATACGTTCGTCCTCGACTGGAACGACGGGTCCGACATCGATATCCTGTGGGCTGACAATCCGGCGACTGCGGGCTTTGTTTGCGGCGGCGGTGCCACCGGAGCACAGCCGGAAACCTCTCCCTGCGTCCTCGCAGCCGGCGGCTGGACGTTCGTTGTGAATCACTACTCCGGCACCACGCCGACGATCATGTCGCTCATGATCACCGGCAACTGAGCCTGCGCCGAAAACGTTAAGCCGGCACTAGGCTGCGCCCCCGGATCCAAGCGGTCCGGGGGCGTTTCCCTTTTTGGGTACTTCACTGGACGTGGCTCGTCGTTAGATGCTCCCGGCGATGCTGACGACGCAGGTGGCGGCGGCTGGCCCAGAAGGCGAAAGCCCCCGTACCGGTTCGGTACGGGAGCCTATCAGTCAGGGTGGAGCTGGGGGAATGTCAGACCCTGTCGTGCGCTACCTGACAGGGACAGGTCAGGGGATCAGGTCCTGGAACAGGCTGCCGGTCAACGGGTCGGATCACCTTTCCCTGGCGAGTACAGCGAGCCGATCCGCTGAGCCCTGAACACGTAGATCCCGTCAATGCCGGTCAGCTCCCACGTCCTGACGCCCGAAGGGTCGGTCTCCACTACACGGCCGGCCACCCCAAAACTTACCAGCGCTCCGCTCGCGAGTACCTGGGTGCTTCCCCCGACGAAGGTGTGGGTAGTCGGGGCGTCGGAAAACTGCCATACCATGGTGGCGGTCATGGTGCCTGGATCGACGTCGTAGCGGACCATCCGGCTTGGAGCTGCCACGCCATTGTCCAGGAATTGAATTCGGCCGGGACCGACTGAACGCATCCCATGTTGCCGCTCGAAGGTTCCTTTGGGGTCGCCGACGATGGTGAACTGGTTGGCCAGTCCCCCGAACCTCCACAACACGGTCCCATTAGCAACGTCGATCTTGGTGACCTCGCTCAGGCTGCGGAATGAGAGCAGGAGATTACCGTCGGTGTCGAGGTCAACGCCGTTGCCGTGGGTGAAGTTGACGTCGGGTCCGATACGCTCGGCAGCCGGGAGATCGGTGATCTGGAAATGGTCGAAGCTGTTCCACTCGAACAGGAGACTCCCGTCCGCCGCCACATGCTGGACCACGGTAGCCGTGACCTGCGCCGCCGGGTCGCCACCCAGCCCCGAGAGATCCATCGTCCGGGTTTCGTCGCACATGATCCAGTAGTCGCCTGCACCCTGGACCAGCAAATCGTGGAATCGGGTCTTCCGGCCCCCGGCGCACCGCAGAACCGCCACAGAGTCGCCGGTCTCGTCATAGAGGGTGAACACCGGATCGGCCACCCCAGCAACCGCCCGAGTGTAGATGCCAAGGGGGTGGGCTTGGAAGGAGTTCAGAACACCGCCGGGGGCGAACAGGTACCACACCACCTGCCCCGCATTGTCCATGATTACCGGCCCGTCAGGGTAGGACAAGACCAGAAACCCGGGACTGGGGTTGGTACCTTGGGGGACTGCCGGCGGGATCCAAGCCGGGAGGGACCCGGTCGTTACTGTCGACGTGTCGGCTGGCAGGTCGGGCTGGCGGTTGATGACGAGATTGGTTTCCAATGAGTAAGTCGTGGCGGGGGCCAGTCCCAATACCGGGATCTTCACGACTGTGTCGCCCTCAAAGGCGTAGCGTGGGGTCTCCATGCTGGCGCCGGTTCCCGGCCAGAATCGGACGTAGGCACTGTCGTACAACTTGGCCTCGGCGGTCACCGTGGCGGCCACCACCATGTTAGGGTTGGGTCCGGCGGTGATGGCGATGACTTCGGGTTGTGGGCCTGGGGGTGGAGGCGGAGGCGTTGGCCGAGTGGGCTCGCTGCACCCGAGGGCCGCAATACTACCGGCCAGGATCAGGATCCTGGCTGCACGCAAAAACGACATCTAGTGAATTCCAATTGGTAGAGGGTGTTGGCAATTCCGACCGTCCTGAATATAGCTAGACGGCTACCACCCTCTCGAAGCACACGACGATTCGGAACGGGACGCAGGGCGGTA
>JBDHMR010000138.1:0-5230 GCA_039656035.1 Gemmatimonadota bacterium | reverse complement strand
TCAGCCGGATGGGGTGGTCCTGCGGCACAACGGCATCGGAATCGGCGCGGCCGCGGGTACCCCCGTCCGCGTCATCTCCGGCGGCACGGTGGTCCGCATTCAACGGTGGAGCACATATGGTTTGTTGGTATTGGTCGACCACGGGGCGGAACATTACTCGCTCTACGCCCAACTCGGCCAGGCGTTGGTGGCCGTGGGCGACAACGTCACCAAGGGTCAGACGATAGGCACCATTGGCAACGCCAACAGCGAGTATGGATCGCATCTTCACTTCGAGATCAGGGGGGCGCAGGGAATCGCTCTCGATCCGACAGCCTGGCTACGCTCTCAGTCCAACTAGGACGCCACCGCTTCGGCCGTTCCGATGCGTTCCTGTGCCTGCGCCTTCCCTCTGAGGAGAGCCGCCTCGACCAAGGCAAACAGGTCTTCCGTCTGCAAGGCCGACGGGTGGGGCACCGTGACGATACCGGCGGTGAGATGAGGCCGTTCGCGCGCGTCGAGGTCGGCGAGTGGCTGGTTGGCCATCCGGTCGCGTACCCGGTGCACCGACTGCCGGGCGCCTTCGAGATCCGTCTCCGGCAGGATCAAGGCAAATTCATCGCCCCCGTAACGCGACACGAAATCCGGGGCCCGTAATTCCTCCTGCAGCATAGAGGCCAAGTCCTTCAGCAACTGGTCGCCCCGGTCGGTTCCCATCCGCTCGTTGAACTCCCCCAAACCGTCGATGTCCAGCAGAATCAAGCTGAAGCTCAACGAGTAGCGGCGCGCGCGCTCGAACTCTTCGCGGATACGCCGGTCGAGCGCATCCACGCTCCCGACGCCGGTAAGCGGGTCGCGTAGCGGTACGCTCGTCTGCCGCCGGTAAATGGCAGAACGTCGCTCTTCGCCTTCCAACACCTTGCCCGCGACGCGGACCAGGGTCTCGGCCAGGTCGACCTTGCCAGCGGTTAGCGGTGGTTCTCCCTGGACGGTACGCAAGATGAATACGCCGGTCACCGAGCCTTGCATGCTCACCGGCACGGCCAGAACGCTACGGATGTCGACTTGCACCCCCTGCTCTATCCACGTTTCCCGGATGGCGTCGTGCATCGGATGCTGGTGGATGTCGGGAATGAAGACCGGGGAATTGGTCTCGATGGCCTCCAGGACTTCAGGGTAGCGTTTAAGATCGACCTTGAGATCTCGCAAACCGGGTTGCTCGTACACGGCTACGACCCGGCCGTAATCTTCGCCGGGCTGGGCCAGCAGGAAAGCACAGTGCGACACTTCGAGCGCCTGCCCCACCCGCCGAACCAGGGTATGAATGATCTCGTCCTGGCGATGGGCACTCGACAACTCCTCGAAGACGTCGAACATCAACTCGTTCACCCGCGTCATCTGGAGGACATCGCCCAACTCGCCCCGGGTCATCAGCCGCGCTTCCAGCCGGGCGCACAGCTCGGCCAGATTTGCGTCGCCTATCATGGCATCCGAGAGACCCATTTCCAGCGCGCGTATTCGGCCCGCGGGATCATTCGCCGCCAGCAGTGCCACGGTAGGAATACCACGCCAGTACTCGGGCTCGAGAAGCTCCAAGGCATGCCGCAAGTCGTCGTCGGCCTGAGGCACCGAGATCACCACCAGCTGAGGGAGGTCACCGACCGGCTTGACCCCGGGCACCAAGTCGGCTTCCGTCACTTGGAACCCTCCCCGAACCAGGGCGCGCTCCAACCCATCGGGCCGACTCATCGGATCCCCGAGCAAAAGTACCCGCGGACGGGTAAGGGCGTTGACGATTGTGTTTGCCATTCCCAATAGGGACCCCATCGATGCCAAGAGTAAGAAAAGGCATGCACCAGAGCTTCCCCCAGCCACGAAGCGTCCGGACGAACGACTGGGTGCTCATGTCTCGACGAGCCGCAGCTTCGTCGAAGCGTATAACCGCAGTGGCCTCAATGGGTTTGGTTGGGCACGATTCGTACCTGACCAACCTGGCATCGCCCGACCCGGGCCTAAGGGACCGCTCCGTAGACAGTTTGGTCGCTGAATTGGAGCGCTGTCAACAACTTGGCATTCCCGCCGTGGTGTCGCACCCAGGCAACTATATCGATGACCGGGAGGCCGGGCTGGTACGAAATGCAGAAGGTTGCACCACGGCTCTGCCCAGCGCCACCGTTGACCCGGCTACCACTCGCCATCATCTTTACGCCCCATGCGAACTACCCTGCTCCTGACCGGACTATTGCTACCCTCGGCGCTCACCGCCCAGAGTTCCTCTACCTTCTACGCCGGCCTGGGCGCCACCTGGAGTTCCAAGCTGGTCGAAGACAATATCGTCAGCGACAAGATCACCACACAACCGGGAATAGCCCCGACAATAATGGTGGGCGCCGCCACCGAGGTGTTCCCGCGGTACGACGTCGGCATCGAGCTTCAATTCACCACCGGATCCTATTCCGCTGACACCAAGGGCAAGGGCACCACGAAGCTGGGGACGCTAAACACGTTTTCGGCCAGCCTTGGGTTCGACGGGCCACTCTTCAAGCCACCGTTCCGCTGGCACGCCAGTGTTGGAGTATTGAAGTATCTCCCCACGGAGGATACCGGCATGTTCCTCCAGGGAGGACCGCTCAAGTTCCTGCTGGGCCTGGGGGCTCAGTACCGTCGGCCGGTGTCGTCGTCACTGGATATCAACGTTGCCCTGCGGTACGACTTTCACCGATTCACTACCGACGAATTGCAGCGTCAAGGGTTTTCTCAAACCCAGCAGGTGCATCGCGTGGGACTCACGGTGGGTATAGCCATGGGAGGTCGTCGATGAGCACGCGCTCCAACATTCTCATAGCAGTGTCGGCGGCTGTGGCCGCCGGCGCATGCGGTGACATCTCCGCTCCCTCACGTAGCGACTTCTACGACTGGCGCCTGGTGGTCGGCATCGACTCCCTGACCTTCAACTGGCCGGAGGACCACACCGTCAGGGTCTGGGTCCAGGATACGCTCAATATGCCGGCCAACACTCAGGCCGGCATCGACAGCTGGAAGGACCAGTTTCTTTACCAGGAATTCGATGCCATTCTCGTTGCCGACTCATCAACAGCCGACATCCTGGTCGGCGTCACCATCCTGCCCGCCGCCGCGAGGGCCATCCGCCTGGGCAGCATGGCGCCAGAATGCATCGGTGATACGACGTTCCCGCCGCTGAACGGGTCCACCATAGTCCTCCCGTTTCATGTTCGAGTGCAACCGCGAACTCTGGACCCCCTCGGAGAGGCAACTCAGGCATGCCTGCGATTGACCGTGACTCACGAACTGGGGCACACCATGGGTTTGTTCGTTCACTCGACCGACCCCAACGACTTGATGTTCACCGACCCAGTGTCGGGCCCCAGCCCCCGCGACCGCAACACGGTCCAGCAGCTGTACCACTTCGAGGCCGACCTGACGGCAAGTAGGTAGGAAGCGAGGGCGGCGCCTGACCGCCTCCCCACCGGTTGCAATGACCGGCCAACTCACTGATCTTCCAGACCTCAACAGGCTCAAAAACCAGCTACACCACGGCGCGTACTGCGCACGGGGACCATATGCCAATGGATGACGTAGCCACCCAATCCGAGACCATTTCCCTGACCGAGCAGGGGATCAGCTCGAAAACCGTCCACGCCAACCTCACGACAGCCAGCCTGATCGAAGCTGCGGTGCGCAATGGCGAGGGACACTTGACGGACCGCGGCGCCTTCGTGGCCATTACCTCACCGCACACCGGCCGCTCACCCAACGACAAGTTCGTGGTGGACGAGCCCGGTTCCAGCGAGGACATCTGGTGGGACCAGAACGCCCGAATCGACCCGGAGTCGTTCGATCGACTGCACCAGGACGTGAAGGCGTACCTCAGCAATCAGGCTTTGTACATCCAGGACCTCTTCGGCGGGGCCGACGCCACCTATCGACTCCCGGTGCGATTCATCAGCACCAACGCATGGCATTGTCACTTCGTCCGCAACATGTTCATCGTTCCGAAACCGGCCCAACTGGCGGACTTCACACCCGATTTCACGGTGCTTCATGCTCCCGAATTCCAAGCCGATCCGGCGCGTCACGGCACCCAGTCAAGCACGTTCATCGTGGTGAACTTCGCCAAACGGATCGTGCTCATCGGCGGCACCCGATACGCGGGAGAAATGAAGAAATCCATCTTCACGGTCCTCAACTACCTGTTGCCGCCTCAAGACGTGTTGCCGATGCACTGTTCGGCCAATGTCGGACCCCGCGGCAGTACCGCCATCTTCTTCGGTCTGTCGGGCACCGGCAAGACCACCCTGTCGGCCGATCCCGAGCGGCACCTCATCGGCGACGACGAGCACGGCTGGAGCGAAACCGGCGTCTTCAACTTCGAGGGCGGCTGCTACGCCAAGGTGATCCGGCTCAGCGCGAAAGGTGAACCGGAGATCTACCACGCCACGCACATGTTCGGGACGGTGCTGGAAAACGTGGTACTCGACCCCGCCACACGCGTGCCGGACCTCGACGACGACAGCATTACCGAGAATACCCGCGCCAGCTACCCTATCAGTTTCGTTCCCAATCACGTGGTCAGCGGCATGAGCGGCCATCCGGAGAATGTCGTGTTCCTTACGGCAGACGCCTTCGGCGTCCTACCGCCGATTTCGCGACTGACCGCCGAGCAGGCCATGTATCACTTCCTGTCGGGATACACCGCCAAGGTCGCCGGCACCGAGCGCGGCGTGACCGAACCAACCGCCACGTTCTCGTCGTGCTTCGGCGCGCCGTTCCTCCCCCGGCACCCGGGAGTCTACGCGGAAATGTTGGGCAAGAAGATCCAGCGACACCAGGCCCGCGTCTGGCTGGTGAATACCGGGTGGACCGGTGGTCCGTACGGCGTGGGCAGTCGCATGAAGTTGAGCCATACGCGCGCCATGGTGCGCGCGGTTCTGGCCGAGCAGTTGAACGACATCGAGTACGTGACCGACCCGAACTTCGGCTTCGACGTCCCGACCTCGGTGCCTGACGTGCCGTCAGACGTGCTGCAACCGCGGGAGACTTGGTCTGACAAGGCGGCCTACGACGCCCAGGCCAGCAAACTCGCCGGCATGTTCCGGGAAAACTTCGCCGTGTTCGCCGATCAGGTCTCCGCCGAGATTCGGAACGCCGGACCCACCGGGTAATGAACCGGCTGGATGGGGAGGCGGACCCCGCCTTCGAGGTCATCCGCGACCCCCTGTGGGACAACAAC
>JBDHMR010000137.1:0-5329 GCA_039656035.1 Gemmatimonadota bacterium | reverse complement strand
ACCTCGACCGGGTTGGCGGTGGGCACGCCGACGTACATGAGTCCCGAGCAGGCGGCGGCTGAGAAAGGTATAGACGGCCGATCCGATCTCTATAGTCTGGGATGCTTGTTGTATGAGATGTTGGCCGGCGAGCCGCCCCATACGGGGCCCACGGCGCAGGCCATTCTCGCGCGGCGGTTGAGCGAGCCGGCGCCTTCGTTACGGGCCGTGCGGGAGAGCGTGCCCGAAGCTGTGCACCAGACGTTGGCCAAGGCGCTGGCTCGGGCGCCGGCCGACCGCTATGGAACAGTGGCCGAGTTCGTCGAGGCGCTGGACCGGGAGACGGTAGGACCCACTGGCGCACGGGCGAGCCGACGCAGATTGCTGACAGGAGCAGTGGCGGTGCTTGCCATAGCCGGTCTATTGCTCGTCGGCTATTTCATTGGTAGTGATCGATCAGGAGACATACCGACGCCGGCTGAATCGCCGGCCGAACCGGCTGTCGCAGTGTTCCCATTCAGGGTCGTGGGCGAGGATCTCGAGTTCTGGCACGAGGGGATGGTGGATCTCCTGTCGTTCAACCTCGATGGGGTCGCGGGACTGCGGAAGATCGACCCCCAGACGGTGCTGCACGCGGTGGCGCATAGCCCGGAAGCGGAGGAGGGAGTGGTGCCCCTCGAAGCGGCTCTCGAGATCGCCCGGAATGTCGGTGCTCGCTACGCGGTGACCGGGAGCGTGGTGCAATTGGGGAGCGGCATCAGGCTTACGGCAGAGGTGTACGAGACCCAGCGGGAGGAGTCGATGGGTCCACCCGTCAAGGTAGACGGCCCGGCCGACAGCGTGCTAACTCTGGTGGACCTTCTCGCGCTGGATTTACTCAAGCAAGACATGGTTCCGGCCGACCAAGAACATCCCTCCGTTAACCTGAGTCGCATCACGACGACATCGCTCGACGCCCTCAAGGCGTATTTGGAGGGAGAGCGAAACTACCGACGTGCGCGCTGGAAAGAGGCGGTGGAGGACTTCCGACGAGCCGTTGAGCTGGACTCCACGTTCGCACGTGCACTTTACCGTCTGGCAGGCGCATATACGTGGACGGACGACCTCTACCTCAGATTCGCATTCGCCGACCGCGCTGCCCGCTTCGCAACCGGCCTTCCAGAAAGAGACTCACTTCTCCTCGTAGGTTTCGCTCAAAGCTCCACCGCCGCCATCTCGACCCTGGAGCGGCTGACCACCCACTACCCCGATGACGTAGATGGATGGTACGCCCTCGGTGAGGCGTACTTCCACTTCGGTGGTGTCGCGTTCAACAACGCAGACGACTTCAGAGGTGCCCTTGAGAAGGCGATAGAGTTGAGCCCGTACTACGGGCACTCCTACACCCATCTCATCGAAGACGCGTTTGCCAGGCTCGACAGCGCGCGGGCGCGCGAACTGGTAGCCGCTTACAACGCCGTGGATCCAGACGCCCCCCCCTGTCCCGGATATGAGGTGGTGCTCGATCTGGCCTGGGGCACCAAGGCCGAACGAGAGCGAGCCCTGGTCGCAATGGAGTCACTGCCTTGGCCAGCGCTGCAATTCTGTGCCTGGACAACCATCTCCGTCTCGCAAGAAGCACTTGAGCACACAGAGCGATCGGATTTGACGAAAAAAGACCTGCAAGACGAACGCTTTCCCCGCATCGCGAATCTGTTTCGCATGCTACAGGCGCGCACCATGCGAGGCCAAATAGCGGCGTCTTTTCGGGTGATCGAAAAAGCAGGAACCAATCCCTTCATCGAGGCCGATGCCGCTCGGTTTGCCATGATGTTCCACCTGTCCGGCTTCCCGGATTCCTCAGCGGCTCGTTGGGCTGCAGGCGTGATGGCCGAGTCGGGCAAGTTCGACGACCACTTTTGGCTCGGCGCATTGGCCGCATCGGAAGGTCGAACGGATGCCGTCGAAGAGGCGCGTCTGGCAATCGAGGCTCAGGTGAGTGCGCTGCGAACAGAACGGGATCCCCGAAGTGCCGTCATTCAAGCTGGCTGGGCCCAGGGCGCCGCGGATGCCCTCCGAGCATACGCCGGCCTCGTGAACGGTGATTGGGACCGCTTGCCAGCATTCGAGGAGGCCGTGCTCCGGCTGGCCCCTTTGGGGTTCCAAAGCGAGAGCGCGGCGCTTTACCTGCGCTATCAAGTGGGCCGGATGTTGTTTGACGCGGGGAGGCCGCGCGATGCCGAGCGCTACTTCCGTACCTTCTACCAGTACCAATGGATGTACCTGGTTCCGGCCCACTACTACCTCGGTCAGATCTACGAGGCGCTCGACCGGCCCAACGACGCCCTGGAGCACTACCGCTTGTTCGTCGACTGGTGGCGGGACAGCGACCCCGAACTCCGCCCCTGGTGGGAAGAAGGCCGCAATGCGCTGGCCCGCGTGACCCAGGAACCACGACAATGAAGACGATCCTCGAATGCTACACCCTCACCCAGGCCGAATCCGTGAAGATGGCACTCCTGGCCGCGGACATCGATGCAGTGGTCGAGGGCCGTTCCCTCATCGGCGTGGTGGGCACGCCATACACCGTGGCGGTCCGGGTTGAAGACGCCGAAGCAGCCAAAGAAGTGCTGGCGGACATGGAGTCCGACGACCCTCCCGAGGTCTGAGCCGAACCCCAGCACCGCGCCGCTGTGGGAGGAAGGCCGTGACGCTATGGCCCTCGTGAGCGGCGAACCGGGGGCGGCACCGGAGTAGCACAACACCGATCTCCCTCGTACCTTCTTACCCTCCTCCGATTCCAGAGAGATCTTCCAGTATGACCACCTTCCGCTTCGCCCTCGGCGTGGCCCTCACCGGCCTTGCGTCAGTGGCTCAGGCCCAGACCGCTACCCTTGACGCCGATACCGAGGCCCGCATCGCCGCCCTCGAGCCGCAGGTCATCTCCTGGCGTCGCCACTTCCACGAACACCCCGAGCTGTCGAACCGCGAGTACCAGACCGCGGCAATCATCGCCGAGCACTTGCGGGAACTCGGCATCGAGGTGCAGACCGGCGTCGCCCACACCGGTGTCGTCGGTGTGCTGGTGGGCGGCCGGCCGGGACCGGTGGTGGCGCTGCGTGCCGACATGGACGGCCTCCCCATCACCGAACGCGTCGACCTGCCGTTCGTTTCCAAGACCCGCTCGCTCTACAACGGTGACTCGGTCGGCGTGATGCACGCCTGCGGCCACGACACCCACGTCGCCATCCTCATGGGTGTAGCTGAGATTCTGGCCGGCATGCGTGAGGAGATTCCCGGTACAGTGAAGTTCATCTTCCAACCCGCCGAGGAAGGCACACCGGACGGTGAGGACGGCGGCGCCGAATTGATGGTGGCCCAAGGAGTGCTCAGCAACCCCGATGTCGACGCCATCTTCGCGCTGCACATCGACGCACTGCGTGAAGCCGGCGAGCTGGCCTACCGGTCCGGCGGCATCTGGGCCAGCGCCGACGACCTCCGCATCACCGTCCGGGGCCGCGGCTCCCACGGCGCCTATCCGTGGATGGGAGTCGATCCCATCGTCACCTCGGCCCAGATCATCACGACTCTGCAGACCATCGTCAGCCGTCGGGTCCCCATCATCGAGAGCGCGGCAGTGGTAACCATAGGTAGCATCCATGGTGGGAACCGGTCCAACATCGTACCGGAAGAGGTGGTCATGGTCGGCACCATCCGGGCCCTCGACCCGGAGGTGCGGGCACTGGTGCACCAGCGGGTTCGGGACATTGCCACCAACGTCGCCGAGAGCATGGGTGCCACGGCAGAGGTACAGATCGGGCAGAACTCCTCCTACCCGGTCACGGTCAACGACCCCGAACTGACGGCCAGGATGGGTCCAGTGCTCCAGGCGGTCGCCACCAACGGGGCCGGCGTCATGGTCCCTGAAACCGGGGCGGAAGACTTCGCGTACTTCGCCAACGAGGTACCGGGGTTTTATTTCGTCGTGGGGGGTCGCCGGCCGGACGTCCCAGCGGACCAGACCGCGGACCACCACACCCCGGACTTCTTCATTGACGAGAGCGGCCTGATCGTGGGGGTCCGGGCGATGACGGCTTTGACGTTACACTACCTTTCAGATAACAGTTCCCAGCCCGCTCCATGAGGTAGCCGTGGACGAATACCAAACTCCCGAGCCAGTGCCGTTCCGGCTTGGGCTTGCCGGTGAAGAGACCCTCGACTCGCGCGGCATCCGTTCGGTCGCCTACAAGGTCGACGGCATGCTCCATCTCGATCGCGATAACCTGACCCTGGAATGGGCGGTCGACCGCCATACCGAAAGCATCGGGCTTGGTGGTGTCAAGACCGACGTGGAAAAGTTCGACTACGAAGACCTCGTTGTCCCTCTGTCGTGGCTCATGGAGGCCCGGCTCACCCGGTTCCCGCGGCGGCTCCGGCTGCGCGCCAAGCACCTGGATGCGTTCGAGGGAGTTCCCGGCGAGAAGCCCGGCCGCATTGCCCTCAAGATTCGCCGTAGCGACCGGCACCGCGCCGCGGCCATGGTGCGCGCCATCAACCTGGCACGAGTCCAGGCCCTCGAATACACCGATCCCGGGTTGCTTGTGGAAGGTGAGACCCCGCCGAGCGGTACGCATTGATAGACGATTCTTGATTGGCAATAAATAATATCTGAGTGCATTGACCACTGATCTCTGGCAATAGACTCAGGCGGGAGTGGCTAGCCATATGTCCCAACATCACGCCACCATAGAGTGGCACCGCGGGGACGTGGACTTCACCTATGAGGCTTATTCCCGCGACCACGGCTGGATCTTCCCCGGTGGTATCGAGATTGCGGCGTCAGCTGCACCGGCCTTCAAGGGCTCGCCCGACCGGGTCGACCCGGAAGAAGCCTTCGTGGCCGCTATTGCCAGTTGCCACATGCTGACATTCCTGGCTCTGGCCGCCCGCAAGGGGATCGTCATCGACCGGTACCATGACCGCGCTGTGGGCTTGTTGGAAAAAAACGACGAAGGGCGCCTCGCCGTTACCAAGGTTACCCTTCGTCCCGAGATCGACTTCGGCGGCGAGCCCCCCGACGAACCAGCGCTGGCTCAGCTGCACCAGCAATCGCACCACGGGTGTTTCATCGCCAATTCAGTCCGCACAACGATCACGGTGGAGTCCTAGCGCCAGGCGGCACCAATGGAGATCATGCTGAAGCGAGCATACCAGGACGCGTCCGATACGGACGGCGCCCGCGTCCTGGTCGAACGGCTGTGGCCGCGAGGCATATCGAAGGAGCGCGCCAGCGTCGACTTGTGGCTCAAGGACGCGGCCCCATCGACCGACCTGCGCCGGTGGTTTGGGCACGACCCGAGCCGGTGGCCGG
>JBDHMR010000136.1:0-5330 GCA_039656035.1 Gemmatimonadota bacterium | reverse complement strand
TCGGTGTACGCCAGCCTCGCGGCGGAAAAGCCCGAAGGCTCCCTGGCCCCTGACGGCAAAGACGACTTCCTTGTACCCCCCCATCGAGCCTTCGCTCGTTGAGATCGCCTCGACAGATAGCTTGTGGCGCTCGGCGAAACGGCGGTACATGCGCTGGAGATCCGCGGCGAACAAAGCCGCTTCGTCGCCTCCGGTGCCCGCCCGGATCTCAACGATGGCATCACGGTCGTCGTGGGGATCGCGCGGGATCAGCAGTTCCTGGATGGTCGCTTCCAACTCCGCAATCTTGGGCCCCAGCACGTCAATCTCGGCCTGGGCCAACGCCACAAGCTCGGGATCGGCTTCCTCCGCCAATTCCCGAGCTTGTTGGTGTTCATCACGGAGCTGCTCGATTTGCGCCGCGGCTGTAACAAGTGGTTGGAGGCGGGCGTGTTCCCGTCCGAGGGTCTTCAGCCTGGCTGGGTCCTGAGCCACGTTGGGGTGCGAGAGCTGCGTCGCTACCTCCTCCGCCCGGGCCAGCGCCTGGCGGAGCCGTGCCTCCATCGCCTTAAGCCTCGGTAGTGGAGGCCTGGGTCTTTTGGTACCTGCGCATGAACCGGTCAACACGACCGGCCGTGTCCACCAAGCGCTGCTTGCCGGTGAAGAACGGGTGGCACTGGGAGCAGATTTCCACGTGGATGCTGTCCATGGTGGAGCGCGTCCAGAACTCGTTGCCGCAGGCGCAGACGCCCTTGACCTTCTGGTATACTGGGTGGGTGTTGGCCTTCACGGTACTACTCCTTGACCTAAAATATCAGCCCGGCCATCGGCCGGTCCAAGGGTAAGCCGTTTATATTAATCTCTTTGGCCTCTATAAGGAAGTGGCGGGCGGCTGGCAGCGGTCGGCGGTCTGCTTTCGGCGGCTGACAGCTGATAGCCGACGGCCGACAGCCGATTTGACACCCTCGCCCAGACCCTCTTATCGTTTGAGCGCTTCTCGACCCCATCCCGAGGCTCCCGTGCCCCTGTCACCAACCGACGTCCTCCGCTCCGTTCCCCTGTTCCACCGGCTCCCGGAAGAAGATCTCCAGGCGTTCGCCGCTGTGACCCGGGAACGTACCTACCCCAAGGGAAGTATCATCGTCTTCGAGGACGACCAGGGGGATGCCCTGTACCTGGTAGCCGACGGACAGGTGAAAGTCGTTCTCATCGGCGAAGACGGCCGGGAGGTCATTCTCTCCGTCCTCGGAGCGGGGAGCTTCTTCGGCGAAATGGCCCTGTTGGACGATCAGCCGCGCTCGGCCCATGTCATCGCCATGGAAGACTCGATCCTTCTGCTGCTGCGGCGTGACGACTTCCAGGCCCGGCTGCGGCAGTCGCCGGCCATCGCCATATCCCTCCTGGCCGAGCTGTCGGGCCGGCTGCGTCTGGCCGACGAGAAGATAGGCGCCTTGGTGCTGCTCGACGTCAACGGACGGGTGGCGGCCCTCCTGTTGCGGCTGGCGCAGGACGAGGAGAGCGACACGATCACCAAGAAACTCACCCACAATACCATCGCCCAGATGATCGGGTCGAGCCGCGAGACCGTCTCCCGAACGATGCGCAATCTCGTCGATGGCGAGATCATCAAGGTGAGCCGCAAGGAAATCACCCTGCTGAACCGCCGGGCTCTGTTGGATGCAGCCCAGCGTCCGTGACCCCAGTCACGTCCACCACGTGACCCGGCTTGTGGCCGTGGCCCGCTGGCATAATGTAGGTTCGACCATGGGGCATCGCGTCGCGTGACCATCGAGATCACGTTTTGGGGTGTGCGCGGTTCGATCGCGACACCGGGAGAGGGGACAACCCGGTACGGCGGCAATACACCGTGCGTGGTTGTTTCCAGCGGAAGGGACAGCCTGCTGGTGCTCGACGCGGGCACCGGCATCCGCGCGTTCGGCAAATGGCTCACCACCAGCCGGCCGAAGACCCAGCAAGTCGACATCCTGCTTTCGCACGTGCACTGGGATCACATACAGGGACTACCCTTTTTCAAACCGTTGTACCATGAAGGCTACCGTATCGACATCCGAGGCCCGGCACCGGAGGGACGGTCGCTCGAGAACGTGCTCCGGCAACAGATGGACCCGGCGGTGTTTCCGATACCTTTGGAGTTGGCGGCCGCCGAGGTGACCGTCGAAGAGATAAGGCCGGGACGAGTGACCATCTCGTCGTTGACGGTCGAGACCATCCGGTTGCAACACCCGGGTGTCACCTTCGGGTATCGCATACAGGCGGGAGTCGACGGCCCGAGCCTCGGCTACGTGACGGACAACGAGTTGGGTTCAGGGGATCAGCACCGGTTGGGCGCCGGCTGGTACGACGGCATGGTTCGAACGCTGCAAGGCGTCGACGTCTTGTTCCACGACGCGATGTTCACCGACGCAGTGCAGCGTGAACGAAAGGGATGGGGACACTCTACCCCAGGCGAAGCCGTAAAGCTGGCTTTGGCCTGTGATGCAAAGCGCCTGGTGCTGTTCCACTACGACCCGGCGCACGATGACGCGACTCTGGATCTGATGGTAGGTGAGGCGCGCGAACTGGCCGCGACACAAGGCTCAGCCTTGTCGGTCGAGGGAGCTCGTGAGGGGCAGACTCTAAGTCTCTAGCCTGGAGTGGTGACATGCGACTCCGCACGTTGGCGTACGCCCTGGTGGCTGCCACTTCGGTGGCAGGGTCCGCGGCAGGACAGGGCCTGCGACCGGAAATCGCCGTGCTGGCCTTCCAGGACGGCGGCTCCTACGGGCAGGACCCGGAGGATGCCGCGGCTCTGGAACGTGGAATCTCGGGCATGCTCGTCAGTGAACTGAGCCTGAATCCTGACGCCCGGCTGGTCGATCGCGGTGAAACCCAGCGTGGGACTGACTCCCAGGGTCTCGCCGAAGGTGGTCGGGTCAACGCAGCTACAGCCACCAACGTCGGCCGGCTGGTCGACGCGCGCTACGTTGTGTTCGGAACTTTCGTAGACATGTACGGCAAGTTCAGAATCGATGCTCGCATCGTCGACGTCGAGACCGGTGAAATAATCCACGTGGCCACCGCGAGCGACGACCGGGAGGGTCTATTCCGGATCATTCAGGACATCTCACTGCAGATCCTGGCCGACCTGGAATTCCCTCCCCTGCCGAGCGGGATCGAAGCGACGCGCACCGACCGCAATGTCCCCACCAACGCTCTAATGTTCTACAGCCGGGCGTTGTTGTACCAGGACCGGGGCGACACGGCACGTGCCATGGAGTTCTACCGCATGGCTCTGGCAGCCTTCCCCAACTACCCCGAGGCCCGGCAAGGTCTCCAGAGCATCGAAGCCTCCTGAGGCTATCGTGCGTTACCTCCTCCTGCACACTCCGGATTGGCTGCCAAGCGAGCTGGCGAGCGACCTCGCTCGCGAGGGCGTAGAAGTGCGGGCGGTAGCGCATCCAGCGTCCGAGCCGGCAACCGATCGCCCCACTGCGGTGGTGCTTGGTCCCGAGGCATTGGAACATGCGTCAGACACTGATCTGGACTCCATCTGGCGCAACGGGGCCACCCCGATCGGCGTGGGCCCCACCGGGGAACGGGACATCCCCGACAACGTAAAGGCAGAACGCCTGAGTGCCCATCTTCCGGGCGACGCGGGCCGGAGGAGGATGTTGCTCGCCATCCGGACGGCCCTCAGGGAGTCGGCGGTGCGGCGGCAGCGGGCGCTGGCGGAGCGTGAACTGGCAGCCCGGGCCACTGAAGTGACCGAACTGACAGACATCGGCATCAAGCTGAGCCTGGAAAAGGATTACCGGGTGCTGCTCGACATGATCCTGAGGTACGCCCTCCGGATAACTACCTCGGACGCAGGCAGTCTGTACCTGGCCGAAACGTCCGACGAAGGCGAACGCCATCTGCGCTTCAAGCTGACTCAGAACGCCAGCCTGCCTGATCTCGATTTCGAGGAGTCGACCATCCCGTTCGACCATGCGTCTATCGCCGGCCACGTTGCCATCCAAAACGAGCCATTGGTGATCGACGATGTGTACCAACTGCCCGACGACGTGAGCTATCACTTCAATCCGGGGTTCGACGCACAGCACGGCTACCGGACCAAGTCGATGTTGGTCATCCCCATGTCGAACCACCTGGGCGAGGTGATCGGCGTGTTGCAGCTGATCAACCACAAGCGCCACATCGATGCCCGGCTCTCGACGGCCGATGACGTCGACCGCCTGGTGACCGACTACGCGCCACGGTTGGTGGATCTGGCACGGGCATTGGCCAGCCAGGCGGCGGTGGCGTTGGAGAACAGCCAGCTATACCAGGAGATCGAAGGGTTGTTCGACGGTTTCGTTCGCGCTGCAGTGACCGCTATCGAGCAACGGGATCCGGCGACTTCGGGTCACTCGTCCCGTGTGGCCGACATGACCGTGCGGCTGGCCACCGTGGTGTCCGGTCTGTCGTCGGGCCCCTTCCGGGACGTCGACCTCGACCGGCACCAGATCCGGGAGCTGCGCTATGCCTCGCTGCTCCACGACTTCGGCAAGGTTGCCGTTCGCGAGCAGGTGCTCGGCAAGGAGAAGAAGCTCTACACCTCCGATCTGGAGCTGGTCAGACAACGTCACGCCTTCCTGGTGCGGACGGCTCAGTGGCAGTTCGAGAAGGCACGCGCCAACCACGTAGAGAAGTATGGCGCCGAGGGATACGAGCAGCTCCTCCCCGCCCTCAAATCGGCGCAGCAACAGGAATTTGCCCGCCTCGACCGGTTTCTGACCACGGTGCTGACGGCCAACGAGCCGAGCGTTCAGCCCGAGGCCGTTGGACCCGGTTTGGAGGAATTCGCCGACGAGACCTTCCGCACGCTCGACGGCGATACTCAGCCGATGCTTTCGGAAAACGAGCTACGGCACCTGCGCATCGCCAAGGGGACGCTCGACGAGCAAGAACGCAAGGAGCTCGAGGACCACGTCCGCCACACGTTCGAGTTCCTGCGCCACATTCCCTGGACCAACGAACTCAGTGGGGTTCCCAACATTGCCTACCGCCACCATGAAAAGCTCGACGGCAGCGGTTATCCCCATGGCGTGCCCGGTACGGCCATCCCGGTTCAGACACGCATGATGACGCTGGCGGACATATTCGACGCCCTGACGGCCCTCGACCGGCCCTACAAGCCCGCCCTGGGCGCCTCGGTGGCGCTCGACCTCATGCGGGAGGACGTGGACCAGGGCGGGCTCGACGGGGATCTGTTCGACATCTTCGTTCACACGCGGATCTATGAGATGTCAGATGTCAGATGACAGATGCCGGCGTGTACCGTTCTGAAGTATGGCCCTGTCAGGTGTCGG
>JBDHMR010000135.1:0-6828 GCA_039656035.1 Gemmatimonadota bacterium | reverse complement strand
GTGGTCAACCTGGTGCTGAACGCCAGAGACGCCGCACCTGGCCGCCGGATCGAAATTGGTACGGTGGCCAAGGAGTTCAAGCCACGCAGCGAGGAACGGCGGAACGGTGACGCTTCCGGTCACGACAACGCGATGCGGCATTCGGCGCCTCGTCCGTGGCGCCCCGATCTCGGCGCCGGAGTTCCCGGCGCGCTGCTGTACGTGGCCGATGAAGGTCCCGGCGTGCCGGACGAGGATCGCGAACGGGTTTTCGATCCGTTCTTCTCGACGAAGGACCCAGGAAAGGGTGTCGGCTTGGGACTCGCGGTCGTGGCCCGAACGGTGGACGAATCGGGTGGGGTGATTTGGGTCGACCGGGCTCGCGAGGGTGGAGCCGTTTTCAAGGTATTTTTGCCGCAGGTTGGAGCAGCGGATGCGCCTACTGATAGTTGACGACGATCCGGGACTTCGCCAGTCGCTTGGACTGTTACTCCAAGAGGCTGGACACGACGTCTATTCCCAGGGAGACGCCGAGGAGGCATTGAATGTCGCCCTCGACGACGACCCGGATGTGATTTTGTGCGATGTCCGCATGCCCAACATGGACGGGCTGTCGTTTCTCCAGCAGTACCGTGCCGGTCATGGCGGTGCCTTGGTCATCATGATGAGCGCCTATGGCAACGAAGACGCTGCCCTGGCAGCCATGCGGGAAGGTGCCTACGACTATCTGCACAAGCCCTTCCGCCCGGACGAAGTGGTGATGACACTGCGCAAGGCGGAAGAACGGGAACACCTGCGGCGAGAGGTGGCCACTCTTCGTGCCACTCTCGGCGCGGACGCGGTGCGTGACGAAGTTATCGCCGAAAGCAAAGTGATGCGCGACCTCCTCGAGCTTTCCAGCAAGGTTGCCGCGCACGACACAACCGTGCTGTTGACGGGAGACAGTGGCACCGGCAAAGAGGTGTTCGCGCAAGCTATTCATCGCATGAGCTCGCGTTCGAGCAAAGGGTTCGTGGCTGTGAATTGCGCCGCGATTCCAGAACATCTCCTCGAGTCCGAATTGTTTGGCCACGTCAAGGGCGCCTTCACCGGCGCGACCGCCGACCGGTTGGGACTGGTGGCGGAGGCCGACGGCGGCACGTTGCTGCTGGACGAAATCGGCGAGATGCCGATGTCGCTGCAAGCCAAACTCCTGCGCTTCCTGGAAGGCGGGGAGATCCGCCGGGTCGGCGACGAGCGGAACCGTCACGTGGATATCCGCCTTATTGCGGCGACCGCCAAGTCCCTCGAAGCCGCCGTCCAGCAGAAGGAGTTTCGGGACGATCTGTATTATCGGTTGAACGTGGTCCACATTCACATCCCGCCACTGCGGGAGCGCCCCGAAGACGTCCCGGCGCTGGTGGCCCACTTTGCCCAATCCACCGCCCGTCGACTCAACCGTCAGGTCAGCATAACCCCGAAGGCCTTGGCCATGTTGACCGCACATCATTGGCCGGGAAACGTGCGTGAGTTGCGTAACGCCATCGAACGCGCCGCAGTACTCAGTGAAACCGGACGCCTGGACTGCAGCGACTTCGGCCTTCTCGCCAGCGCGGCGATTGATGGTCCCACGTTCGACCTAAATGGCAACGGCTCAGAAATGGCCCTCAAACCGCAGGTGGAAGCGCTGGAGAGGGCCGCCATTAGCAGGGGCCTCGCTGCCGCGGGCGGCAACCGCCGAGAAGCCGCCAAGTTGCTAGGTGTCAGCCTGAGGACTCTGTTCTACAAGCTCCGTCGTTATAACCTCGTCTGAGCCCTGAAGGCCTCGTTCGCGGAAGCATAGCTTCCGCGTAGATCCGCCCCCGTTCGCGCTTTGCCGATGCGGGGGTCTTTTGTGTCCCGCAGTATCGTCAGCCCATGCCGACCACAGTCGTGTTCTCATCATGCAGGAGGGCCGCCGCCCGCGGCTTCACCCTGATAGAAGTTCTGGTTGCGATATCAATGCTAGGATTCGGCCTCCTCTCGTTGGCGGGAGGGGTCACCATCGTCTCCCGGCTGGTCGACCGGGGTCGATCGTCAGGTCGTGTGGCGTTCGTCGCGCTAGCACAGCTCGAGACCCTGCGGCTCGTCAATCTTGCTTCACCAGGGTTGTGCGGCGGAGGTTCCAGCGGATCGCTGGTCGCGGAAGAGCTGACCGGATCGTGGACGGCTGCACGCACCGGGGCGTCACTGAGTGTGGTGGTAGAGATCACGGGATGGCGTGGACGGACCTGGGCCATTGATACCGTGAGCACGGCTCTGCCATGCTGAAGCGGAACGGGTTCACCTTGGTCGAGGCCGTCGTGGCAGCTGTGCTGACCGCATTTGTCGGTGCGCTGCTGGTGTCTCTCCTGCTACGTGGGCAAGCGGTCATCGCTTTCGAGCGAGAGCGGATGGAGGTACAACGCACTCTGAGAA
Organism: Gemmatimonadota bacterium; assembly: GCA_039656035.1. Classification (GTDB taxonomy): domain Bacteria; phylum Gemmatimonadota; class Gemmatimonadetes; order Gemmatimonadales; family GWC2-71-9; genus N074bin45. The sequence continues at coordinate 4,413 of JBDHMR010000135.1, read as the reverse complement.
GCGGAGCCTTGTTCGCGTCCTACGAATGGAGCGGTCTCACACCCGGTGGTGGCGACATCCTGGTCCTGGGCCGGTCAAACATGCAGTACCGTGGTCCTCGCGGCCTGGCCTTCTCCTGCACCGCGCGAGCGGATGCCATAACCGTCAGGCACGACCTGCGCTACGGGGTCCGCGCCTGGGTGGCTGGGAGGGACAGCTTCCTGGTGTACGCCGCGGGGGACTCAGTAGCCGGAACCTCGCCGCGGTGGGAACCACTCCCGCTCACGGGGGTCGTAGCCGGCGTCTGTCCCGACGGAAGTTCGGGCCTGGCGCTGCAGACGATCATGGATCCTGCGCGGTTGCCTTTGCACGAGGTACTCCCGGGTACCCCGGTCAGGCTGTTCGAGGCTATGGAATCCAGACTCTATCAGTCGCAAGGCGCCTGGTGGCTCGGGCTCAGGTCCCTCACGGGCGGCGGATCGATTCAGCCGGCCTTGGGACCGCTCACAGCCAACGGTTTCGAACTCCGATTTCGCGATCTGGCCGGTGTCCCCACCACCGATCCGGCTTTGGTTGTGGCCGTGACGGCCACCTTCAGGGCCTCAACAGCCCCGCCTGTCGTTCAGCCGTGGGGGCGTCGCCCGCCGGGGTCCACCGACAGCCTGGTAGTGGAATTGGTGAGCCGGAATGCCACGCCGGTGGCAACGGGTCCATGACCTCCAACCGTGTCGAGCGTGGTGTCGCCGTCCCCCTGGCACTGTTCGTCCTTGTCGTCCTGGGAGTGCTGCTCAGCTCCACCCTGTGGGCGGCCCACGTGGAGTCTCGCGCCGGCCGCCAAGCACTTCAGGCGCTCAAAGCCCGTCTCGCCGCTGACTTGGCTTGGCCCGACATCGTGGACCGTTTCGACTCCCTGGGCGTGTCCGCCATGGGCCTTGGCGACAGCCTTGTCGTCGGCTCGTGGCTAGGCCCAGGCGAGGTCACCACTGATGCGGTGGTGCATCGGTTGGGATCTGATTTTTTCTTGATCGATTCCGAAGGTCGAGCGGCCGTATCGCTGTCCCCGTCGGCACAGCCCGTGTTCAGGACTCAAGTTGTGGCACGCCTCGACTACGCGATCGATTCTGTCACCGGCCTCACAACTGCTTCTCTCAAGCCACTCCCGGCACCCTTCTGGAGTGGGCTTCCCAGGGCCCACTAGAGGGTGGTGGCAACCGGTAGCTCCCGACTGAGTTCCAGTTCCACTCCCCGGCGCCGGTGTCGGGCGGGACCTATTCTGCACGACTGCTTGCGAAAGCGCGGGAATGATGCCGCATTTTTGCATTCACCGCGCTCAGCGTGTTTTGCGTAAGTCCATTATCCACAATCGATTGCACTTCATACGCAGGTGCTGGCACATCGGTTGCTCCGACTCGGTGCAAACGTATTCCCTTGGCGAGCGCCCGGTCTAACCCTGGAAAATTCAGCAGTTCCCGGGGCCGGAAGTTGCTTGCCGGATAGTGGTTTGGGGCCACTCTGCCGACTGGGGCTCCCCGAGGGCTATTTGCGGGTTACGAACGGCATAAGTCGTCTATGAACAACGGGTTGTCGTGTTCACCTCAAGCACCTTGGGAGCTTGACAAAAGTTTGGGCGGGTTGTAGCGTAGCGTACCCCCCTATCTCCTAACAAAATCGGGCACTTATGGCACTTTTCGGTCGGAAACGGACCACGGTCGGGCTGGACATTGGGAGTGGTCTGATCAAGATGGTGGTGATCGACCACAGTTCCGGTGAGCCGGTTCTGTCGAAGGTGGCCTTTGCCTCGGTGGTGGATGACGCAATCGTCGAGGGGGAGGTAGTAGACACAGGCATCGTCACGGACACGATCAAGGGTCTCATGGCAACCGCAGGGGTGAAGGCCAAGCAAGTGGCCACGGCGGTCGGTGGGCGCGATGTGATCATCAAGAAGGTCACGATGGATCGTATGAAGGAGGCCGAAGCCCGGGAGATGATCCGCTGGGAAGCCGAGCAACACGTTCCGTTCGACATGGACAGCGTGGAGCTGGATTTTCAGATTCTAGATCCCGAGGGAGACGGTCTGCAGATGACCGTGCTGTTGGTGGCGGCCAAGCGGGACCTGATCGAAACGAAAATGTCGCTGTTGGCGGAAGTAGGGCTCGAACCGTCAATCATCGACGTGGACGCCTTCGCTCTCCACAATGCGTTCGAACTGAATTATCCCGACGCCCAGGAGGGCGTCGTGGGTTTGGTCAATATCGGTCACGAAATCACCAACGTGAACATCCTCGACCAGGGCCTGCCGGTCCTGACCCGGGACATTCCGGTCGGAACCCGGCGGTTTCGCGAGGACATGCAGCGTGAGCGTGGTATTTCGGCTGAAGAAGCGGACAAGCTGTTGCAAGGGTTTGAGCGCGACGAGCTACTCGACCCCTTCCTGGAAACCCGGGGTGAAGAGTTGGCGGTCGGCATCGAGCGCGGCGCCGCGTTTCTGCAATCTGCCAGCCGGTCTTCAGCCGGCTTGACCAGGTTGTACACCACCGGTGGCGGTGCCCGCATTCCTGGGTTGAACCGGGTGCTGGCCGATCGTCTCCGCATGCCGGTGCAGTTGGCCAACCCCGTCGAGCGGCTTCAGGTCGCCGAGGGTGTATTCGATACCATGAACATCGACGAGGTCGCCCCGCTGCTCATGTTGCCGATTGGCCTTGCTTTGCGCACGGCGGCGTAACCCGAACGGACGCTGAGGCTCCATGATCACCATCAACCTGCGACCAGGTGCAAAACGCACAGCCGGGAGCCATTGCTGATGGCGGCTTTGGCCGTCGTGGTCGTCGTGTCGGCAGTGCTGTTGTGGATTGGGATCAGCGTGGCCTCCGAGCGAGGCCGGCTGGAACCCCAACTGGAATCAGTCCGGCAGGAGAGTCGGCGATTCCGAAACATCGTTTCCCAGAAGCGACGAGAGGAGTCCATTCGCGATTCCCTGCTGTCGCAGATCCAGGTCATCCGGACGGTCGACGGTGATCGTTATGTCTGGGCGCATGTGCTGGACGAGGTAGCCAAGGCGCTACCCCAGTACACCTGGCTGGTGAGTGTGCAGGCGCTGGTGGCCACTGTAACTCCAACCGACACAGTCGACGCAACCGTGCCGCAGGAAGTGCGCTTCCAGATCGACGGACGCACCATCGACATTCAGGCCTATACTCGGTTCCTGCGAGAACTTGAGGCATCTCCGTGGCTTCATGAAGTGGCGCCGGTCTCGGCGCGAACGGTCGTCGAAAATGATCGTCCGGTTACCGCCTTCTCCATCCGCGCGGTTTTCTCCCGTGCGGATTCGGCGTACATACGGACGGTCCCCCTCAGCGAGTCGGTGAGGTAACAATGAGTAATACTCGGACGACTGCGATTATGATCATCCTGGTGGCTGTGGCCCTCGGTTACATGATCTATGACGGTGCCGGCATCAACATGATCGGGATGAATGGGCTCAAGGCCGGCAAGGCAGCCAACGTGACCATGCAGGACAGCATTGTGGCTCTGCAGTTGCAGGTGGACAGCGCCAAGCGCGAACTCGCCAAGGGTACCGTCGAAGATCTCCGTAGGCGGATCGAAGGGCACCGTGCCAGTCTGGCAATGTTGCGGCGGTTGGTCCCCGTCCGGGCCGAGGTCCCCAACCTCCTCGATGACATTTCGACGCGGGCAAAGATCCGCGGTGTCACTCTGTCGGAGGTGGTCCCTCTCGCTACCGAGCCGGGGCCTAGTCCTTTCTCAACCGACAAGTACAACATCGCGGTGTTGGGTCGGTACGACGAGATCGGCCAGTTCTTCTCTGACATCGCTTCGCTGGGACGGATCATCGTCCCTATCGACGTCAGCGTGTCACCCGCAGGCATGAGCGAGGCCCGGGCATTGGGCGACACGACGGGGGCCTTGCTGCAGGCACGGTTCCAGATCAAGACCTACGTGAAGACCGGTGAGTCGGGAGGTGAGGACAGTGCCAAGTAGATTCGCAGCAGTCGTCTTGCTGGCGATCGTTGCCACGGCCTGTGGCGGTGGCGGCGGTGGTGATTCTGATCCGGCTACTGTGGCCACTCCAGGTGAAGCCACATTAGCGCTACCGACCGCGCAGGATGTTCAGGCTGATTCGATTCGCCGGGCCAACGAGGTACAGTTGACTCGCGAAACCTTCAGCTACACCGGAGGCACGCGCGATCCGTTCTCCTCACTGTTCAATCTCTCGTCGACCGGCCCTGAGATTCAGGATCTCCAATTGGTAGGCATCTACCTCGATCCTGATCGTCCTGGCAACAGTATTGCACTGCTGCGGCAGCGTTCGACGGGACGCCCGCACAAGCTCCGAGTTGGTGACCAGCTCGGTCGGGCGCGCGTCGCCCAGATTCGCCGGATGGATCTCGTCTTTACCATCGAAGACTTTGGTTTCGA
>JBDHMR010000134.1:0-5662 GCA_039656035.1 Gemmatimonadota bacterium | reverse complement strand
TGACGACTCCCGGGCTGTCACCATGGGAGCCGGGGCCCTGTGCCGGCTGGGTGAGCAGCAGCGGGGGTTGCAGTGGGCAGAGCGCGCCCTGAGGATAGACCCCGACGACGCCGGCGTTGCTTACAACGTGGCCTGCGTCTACGCCATCGAGGGGAAGGCGGAAGATGCCATCGCCACGTTGGAGACGGCGGTCAAGAATGGCTTTGGTAATGTGGATTGGGTGAGCCACGATCCCGATTGGGAAGGGTTGCGGGGCCATCCCGAGTTCGAGGCCCTGCTGCGTCGTCAGGGAGAGGCGGCGAAGACGGCCGAAGTGTGACCACCCCCAACAATCCCTTCCAATCCAATGTGACTTAGTCACAGACCTGCCTTTGGTTGGCCCCTATTCTTCATGGTTGCCTGGGATCACGGAATCAGTACATTCCGCAGTCGAATCACTCCACTAGGAAACACCCAATGAACCTGCACGGGACACTACACCAGCTCGCTGCGCTTGCCATGCCGGCTGTGCTTGCCGGCGCGCTGATAACACCGATCACGGCGGCCGCGGCACAGGAGAAGCTCGATCGCACGGTCTTGCCGATCCAGGAGCCGGAACGACCAACCTACAGCGAACTCGACGTGCGCAACGTCGAGGCACCGCCGCGTTTCGAGGTGAAGGCACCAGCGAAAGCCCCCAACGTGGTGATCGTGCTGATCGACGATGTCGGCTTCGGCGCGACCAGCACCTTCGGCGGGCCGATCCGGACACCGACCCTCGACCAGCTCGCCGCCGCGGGTTTGCGCTACAACAACTTCCACACCACCGCGCTCTGCTCCCCGACCAGGAACGCGCTCAAGACCGGTCGCAACCATCACACGACCAACACTGGCTCGATCATGGAGACCGCGACGGCCTTTCCCGGCAACACCGGACAGATCCCCAACAGCGTCGCACCGCTGGCCGAGATGCTCCGCCTGAACGGCTACAGCACCGGTGCGTTCGGCAAGTGGCACGAGACCGCAGCCTGGGAGACCAGCGTCTCGGGTCCCTACGACCGGTGGCCCACTCATCAGGGCTTCGACAAATTCTACGGCTTCATCGGGGGCGAGACGGATCAGTGGTACCCGCTGATCTACGATGGCGTGACCCGAGTCACCCCACCGGCCACAAAGGGCTACCACTTCACCGTGGACATGACGAACCAGGCGATCAACTGGGTCAAGGCTCAGCAGTCGATGACGCCCGACAAGCCCTTCTTCGTGTACTACGCAACCGGCGCCGTTCATGCGCCGCACCACGTGCCCAGGGAATGGGCCGACAAGTACAAAGGACAGTTCGACAAGGGCTGGGACCAGGTTCGGCAGGAGACGACCGAACGGCAGCTGCGGATGGGGGTCATCCCCGCCGGCACCGAGTTGGCCCAGAAGCCGGAGGACATCGTGGACTGGGAATCGCTACCGGCTGACAACCGTCGACTGTTCGCTCGACAGGCCGAGGTGTTCGCGGGCTTCATGGAGCAGACCGACCATGAAGTCGGCCGCCTGGTCGAGGCGCTGGAAGACATCGGTGAGCTGGACAACACCTTGTTCATCTACATCGCCGGCGACAACGGCACCAGCGCCGAAGGCGGCTTCGTCGGCATGTACAACGAAATGACCTACTTCAACCAGGTCACGGAAAAGGTCGAGGATCTCATCCCGTTGATCGACGAGTGGGGTGGGCCCGAAACCTTCCCTCACTTGGTCGCGGGTTGGGCTGTGGCCTTCGACGCGCCGTTCTCGTGGACCAAGCAGGTGGCCTCGGACTTTGGTGGCACGCGCAACGGAATGGTCATCCACTGGCCGAACGGGATCGCGGACCAGGGCGGACTGCGCACGCAGTTCTCCCACGTCATCGACATCGCGCCCACCATCCTCGAGGCGACGGGCTTGCCGGAACCCACCAGCGTCAATGGGACCCCACAGACACCGATCGAGGGAACCAGTCTGAACTACTCCTTCGACGACGCGGAAGCCGCGGAGCAGCACACCACGCAGTACTTCGAGATGTTCGGCAATCGGGCCATCTACCACGAGGGCTGGCTGGCGCGCACGCTCCACCGAGCTCCCTGGCAGACGAAGAAGTTGCCTCCACTCGACTCCGACGTTTGGGATCTCTACAATGTTCGTGAGGACTTCAGCCTCACCACAAATTTGGCGAGCGAGCAGCCCGAGAGGCTGCGCGAGCTGCAAGCCCTATTCATGAGTGAGGCGGAGAAGTACCACGTCCTGCCCATCGACGACCGTACGGTCGAGCGCGTCAACGCCGCCATAGCGGGGCGCCCGGATCTCCTGGGGGACCGCATGTCGCTCACGCTCTACGACGGCATGAACGGCATGCTCGAGAACACCTTCATCAACGTGAAGAACCGCTCGATGACCATCACGGCCGAGTTGGTGATCCCGGAAGGCGGTGCCAACGGTGTGATCCTGGCACAGGGTGGCCGCTTTGGAGGCTGGTCGCTCTACATGAAGGACGGCAAACCGATCTACACGTACAACTTCCTCGGTCTGTCGCGTAACACCGTCACCGCGCCCAACGCGTTGCCGGCAGGATCGGCCACCGTGGTACTCGACTTCGTCTACGACGGCGGCGGGTTTGGCAAGGGCGGCATGGCTACTCTCTCCGTCAACGGAGAAACCGTCGCCGAGGGTCGGATCGAGAAGACTCAGCCCTTGATTTTCTCCGCAGACGAAACAGCTGATGTTGGTCTCGACAACCAGACGCCGGTCGCCGAAGACATCGGCATTGGGCGCGACGAGACTCGCTTCACCGGGAAGATCCGACAGATCACCGTTGAAGTGGAAGACGTGGAGTAGGCCCTGACCGGCGCTATTCCAGCAGAGAAGCGGTTGCAGCGGATGGCGCCAACGCGCCGCCGCTGGACCGCGAGCCCTTAGCTGACACTCTGGGAGTTATATCAGCGGCGCAGCTGTTCCCTGATGGCCCTAACGTGATCGGGACCGGTACGACAGCAGCCGCCGAGGATGGTTGCGCCGGCCTCGATCCAATCGGCGCTAGCCGAGCCGAAGTCCACCGGATCCGTTTCCCCTAGCCAGCATTTCCGATCCGCGTCGTAGGTCTCTCCCGAATTGGGATAGACAACGATCGGCTTCTGCGTCACACCACGCAAGCGTCTGATCAGACCCGGAATGCGACTGGGCGGAGTACAGTTGGCCCCCACCGCGGCAACACGCGGCTCGTCTTCAAGAACTGACACGACCTCCACCAGCGGCGTGCCGTCGCTGATCCGCTCCTCGTCCCGACAACTGAAACTGAACCAGGCGTGGATGTCGGGGGTCAGATGCAAGAGCTCAAGGAGAATTTGAGCTTCCAGTGCCGAGGGAATCGTCTCGCACGCCATGATTTCGGCGCCTGACTCGGCCAACACGTGCCAGCGTTCGAGATGGAAGGTGCTGAGAACGGGACGATCGACGCCGTAGTCCCCGCTGTATTCCGAACCGTCTGCCAAGTACGCGCCGTAAGGCCCGACGCTGGCGGCCACTAGCGGCCGAATACGGCCGGGGTGATCGCTGCCGTCGCCCCAGAACTCATCCCGCGCCTCCACCGCCAACCGCACAGCCTGCCGCATCAACTCGGCGCCCTGCCGATGGTCGAGCCCGCGCCGTTCGAGACCGGGAAACGACGCCTGGTAACTGGCCGAGGCAATGCAGTCGGCACCGGCTCGGAGATAGTCGAGGTGGACCGCTTTCACCAGCTCAGGGTCGTCGAGCAACACCTTGGCCGACCACAACGGGTCATTCAGGTCACAGCCGCGCGCCTCGAACTCCGTGGCCAAGCCGCCGTCGAGGATGACGACGCCTTGGCGCTTCAGGAAAGGAGTGAGAGGGTTGGCTACCAATACCCCCGCGGCCTCCCGATACCAACCGGTCCGCCGTAGTACGGCCCGCAGCAATACGGCGAATATCCCACCCCGACGTAGACGCTGGTGCCGCCACAGTCGGAGGCAAAGGCCGACAACGCCAGTATGGCTCCGATCAGCAGCGTGCGCCTGAGGGTTCGCTGCCCGCGCCTTCCGATGAGCCAGGTCATTGGCCACCTCCCGCCTGATCCTCGGGAGTCCAGCGTTGGATTGCCAGCGTGCCTCCGGTCGGGTCCTCGATCACCGCGGCCTCGCGGCTGTGGATCTGATCGGGCGAGAGGATCACACGTCCTCCCAGTGCCTCGACCCGATCCGATACCGCGCGCGGGTCTTCGACTCTGATGTACGGCAGCCAGAGTGGAGGAACCGAATCCCACGGGAGTTGGGCCAGGCCGGCGTAGTAGTTGCCGTCCCGTTGCAGCACGTGATACGCGCCGGACCGGATCTCGACCGTCTGCGACTGGTAGCCCATCAACTCCTTATAAAACGCCAAGGCTGACGGCCCGTCGGTGGTCCACAGTTCCTGCCACAGCCAGTCGTCCATCCTCGGCTCCCGCACGGGCGGGTCGCCGTTCTCCGTTCTGACGAGAGCGAGGACGGCCCCCTGGGGGTCGGAAACTACCGCCACTCGCCCACGTTGCTTGACGTCGACCGGCCCCCCGATGACAGCGCCACCGCGGTCGAGGAAGCGCTCGACCATGGAGTCGACGTTGGTCACCGACAGCGAGGCAATCCACTGGCTTTCGGTGCTGTCGGGATTCTCGCGATCGAGCTGCACCAGACCGCCGATGGGGACACCATCTAGGCGGATGAGCACGAAGTGATTGCGGTGACCGGGGATCTCCTCGAACTCCCACCCGAAGAGCTCACCATAGAACGTGCTGGCTGCCGCCACGTCATCGGTGACCAGGTCGTACCACACGAACCGTCCCGGCGTACGATCGGCGGTACCGGGAGCCATCTGCATCGGCGCCTGGCGGGAACAGGCGGCCAGGAGCGCCATCAGGATTACGGGAACTGGGGATAACCTCATGCAGGTCCTCGAGGTGGAGTTGCAGTTGGAGACGTGCGTGCAGTCCAGGGGAGCACGCTTTGGAGGAAGGTAATCGGCTGGGGGCTGGGAGCTAGGAGCTAGGAGCTGGTTTGAACCAGCCAGTACTTGACCTACGGGTTCAGACTTTCGGGAGGAGAAAGCGCACACGCTCTCCAGCGTTCGGCACCCGGCAGGTCTCGCGTCGCCCGAACATCCGAAACCGGTTTCGAGCCACGAGCCGGTAGACCCAATCTCTGATAGTAGACGGATGACACGGAACACGGCACGCGACTCTGTCCACACGCCCGACCGATCCACGAGGACCACGGTATCGACCGATCCTCGCGCGATCGGAGTTCCCGCCAGCAACCGGTCGGCAGCCGGGGATTGTAGAGGTGCGAACAGAGTACCTGCGTCTCCATCGTGCCTGACGACGAAGTCTACCCAGCCGTTACACAGGTTGCACACGCCGTCAAAGAGTACCACCGGCGGATCGGCAACAGGCGACACGGCCATCTCGGCCGCGCGATCCGTGGACACTGGGACGCTACTCTTCCTCCTTGGCGGCCTCTTTCATCGCCTCCCACGTGGCAATCTGCTCGGGGGTCAAGATCTCGTTGGTTTGCGTCTTGGCCGTGGATTGGATCTTCTTGACCGCGTTGGCCAACTGCAGCTTGCGGCGTATCCCCATCCGCTTGCCGGCGTTGTCCCACATGAGCTTGAC
>JBDHMR010000133.1:0-9442 GCA_039656035.1 Gemmatimonadota bacterium | reverse complement strand
GGAAAAACATGAGGAAATCATTACTACTGACCGCAGCGTTGTTGCTGGGAGCGTGTAACGGCATTCCTCGGTTGAGCCCACCGAGCGGGATTCCGAAATCGTTCCGCTCCAGGCGTGTGCGCCGCCAGCGGTCGAGCAGAACGGCGTTTGTGTCCAGCCGCGCGACCCCAAGGAGTTGAACGATTGACGCCACGCTTGTCCGTCTCCTTCAGGGCGATACCTTGGACAGTGGACGTCCTGAAGGAGCTAAGGTGCCGCAACCGTCTCTGACGCTATTTGGCGTACCCGTACTCCAGCTGGATGGCGAGAGTTCGCTGGAGGTGTCGAGTCACCGGAAGGATTTGGCCCTCCTGGCCTATCTCGTGTTGGAACCTGGTGCTCATACCCGTGATGAACTCGCTACCCTTTTGTGGGGCGATTCCGCGGACGACAAGGCGCGAGCCTCGCTGCGCCAGGCAATCAGGCGTCTCCGTGCCGCGCTCGGTGAGCGACTGACCACCGACCGCACTACGGTCACTCTCGACCCCATGACGTCCGACGTGGGTGCTTTCCTTGCCTACGCCGATACCGACGCTCGGCTGGCGGTTGATTACCAGGTGCCCCGCTTCCTCTCCGGTTTCGTCATCAAACACGCGCCCGCGTTCGACGAATGGGTGGCCGGCAAGCGGCAGCAGCTGCTGCGCCGACACCAGGAGGCCATGCTCACCGTCGCTCGGGATGCCATGGCACGGTGGCGCTGGCACGACGCCGCCGTCTTGGCCGACCGCATACTCGACACGGACCCGCTATCGGACGACGCCGCGCGCATGGCGGCCGAGGCATGGTTCATGAGTGGTGATCGAGGTGAGGCTCTTGCCCGTTGCGCCGCGCACGAGACAAGGTTGGCCGATGAACTGAGTGCGGCGCCCAGTGCTGCGTTCACTTCGCTCAAGTCCCGGATCGAAGAGGATGACCGCCAACCGGACAAGCCAATTTCACGGGAATGGAGTGTTCGTTGCCCGCCGCTGGACCATCCCCTAGTGGGCCGCGAGAGCGCCTGGCAAACACTGAACGCCCTGTGGCACGGCATGGCGGACGAGGTAGGGCGGATCGTGGTTCTCGAAGGTCCGGTTGGAGTGGGCAAGACAAGGCTGGCCGAGGAGTTTGCCCGCTGGACAAAGACCAAAGGGGCTACGGTACTGTTCGGCCGAAGCAGCGGTTTGGACCTGGGAATCCCTTACGGCCCAATCGCAGAGGCGATGCAGGATGCGGTGACGGCTCCCGGCCTGGTCGGAACGACGCCCGAGTGGCTCAGTGAGGCCGCCAGATTAGTACCGGATCTGCGACGGCGATTTTCCGATCTGCCAGCACCGGCTGATCCACACGACGGCGCCGAGCAGTGGCGGCTCTACGAGGGTGTGGGTCAGGTAGGGCTGGCTTTGGCCGCCGAGCGGCCCGTCATCCTGGTGCTCGACGATCTCGAACAGTATGACGGGGAGACCTGTGCACTCCTCCACTTCCTCGGTCGGCGCTGGGCCGAGTCACCCATCCTGATGGTGGCTACCTTCGCCCCGGCCGAAGTCGAGTCCGGAGACGCCGCGGCCAGACTGTACCGGGCCTGGCGCACCGGATCGGAAACCACGGTCATCCCACTGAGCCCGCTGACGGAGGCGGAAGTAACCGAACTCATTCGCGGCTTGGGGCACATCGAGCATCCCGAGCGGGGGATGCGGTTCTCCCGCCGGTTGTTCGAGGTGACCGAAGGCAATCCACACTACATTCTCGAAGTCCTCAAGGCACTGTTCGACCAGGGAGCATTGGTGCTCGAACCGACGACAGGGGAATGGGTCGTCCACCTGGAAATGGAGTCTGGCGGCTTCGAAATGCCTGATACCATCATGGAGACCATCGCCCAGCGCCTGCAGCGTCTCCCGGATGAGCTTCGAGCGTTGTTGACGATCGTGACCGTCGGTCGTTTCGGCTGCACGCCCGAGCTGGTGGCCGACGTGGGAAGCATGCCAAGGCTCAAAACCGCCACGCTGTGTGACGAACTGGTCGCGAGACAGCTCCTGATAGAGGTGGACGGTGAATACCGGCCGGCGCATCCGTTGATCGCCGAGGTGGTGCGCCGAGACCTGTCGACATCCCGGCTGACCGAACTATACCGCGCGCTGGCGCTCGCCATGGACCGGTTGCTTCCGCCCGAGCGAAGCGTTCTTGCGGGCCGTCTCGCCCGGCACGCCGAGCACGCCGGGCTCTCCGATCTGGCACGCCGCAGTGCGTTAATTGCGGCGGAGGCCGCGGTGCAGCACCTGGCGTTCGGCGAAGCACTCCGGTGGCTGGATATGGCCGCGGCTCAGGGCCAGGCGTCCGAGGAGATCGACCGGCTGACTGCCGAAGTGCTGCGGCTGGGATCTGCGAAAAACCGGCGCCGAGCCGGCGCAGGAGATATCCGAGCTTCGCCCAGACTAGGGTTGCAGCTCCTTTGCCGCGTTCGTCATCGCCTGGCGCATTTCGTGGGCGGTTTGCCAACGTTCGTCCGGCTTCTTGGCCATGGCTTTGGTCAGCGTCTCCGCGAACGGAGCGGCTTCGGGGCGTCGTCGGCGGACGTCGGGCGGGGGTTCCCGCTGGTGAAGCTCCAATACCACGGCTTCGCTGTGGTGCACGAACGGCGGCTGTCCCGCCAGGCATTCGTACAACACACACCCGAGCGAGTAGAGGTCGGATCGGTGATCCAGGCCCTTGAGGGCTGCAGCCTGCTCGGGGCTCATGTAGGTGGAGGTCCCAACGGTAAAGCCCGACCTGGTGAGTTGCTGGCTGCCGGCTACTTCGATGGCCCGGGCGATGCCGAAGTCGAGCAACATGGCACCCTTGGCTGCGATGACGATGTTGTCGGGCTTGACGTCGCGGTGGACGATGCCGCGGTCATGGGCGTAGGCAAGGGCGTCGAGCATGTGGTCTGCAATATGCAAACTGTCGGACACGCTCAGTTGCCGCGCGCCGGCGAGGTGCTTGCCGAGCGTCGTGCCCTCCTCGTACTCCATGACGAAGTACACCACCCAATCGGCCTCGCCGTAGTCGAGAAGTTTGATTATGTGGGGGTGTTCCATCGAGGAGAGCACCTCGATTTCTCTTAGGAACCGGTCGGCGGCAACGCTTACCTGGAGCTCCGGGTGGAGCACCTTGAGGGCCACCTGGGTGCCATCGTCAGCGCGGGCCAGGAAGATTCGGCCGGACCCACCGCGGGCGATTTCCCGATCGACCCTGTAGCGCCCAGCCAAAGCCTTCTGGACCAATGGTAAGAGATCCCTTGCCATCAAAGCTCCGGTCTCGTGCCTGGTCTCAGGAAACCTGCACGATATTGATGTCTCGCGCCAGCAGCTTGTGCAACACGTCGCTCTTGCGACCGGCGGCCCAGCACTCGAGCGACAGGTCGATGCCGGACTCCCGCGGCTTGACCTCGATCAGCACCTGACCTGGTGGCAAGCTCACGGCAATGTTGCCTACTGTGGCCGAGCCACCGCGGTCGAGTCCGTCGGCCACCCTCAGAAGGGCGCTCATTCGCCTGACGATGCGCTGGTCCTCCGGTTTCAATTGGGCGAAATCAGCGTGATTCTTGGACGGGCCACTCTTGCGGTGGTAGCGGGCAATATGTGCCACCAGGAGTCGTTCCTCGGCTTTGAGGTTGAGCCGGTCGGCGTGGACAATGAGCTGGAAGCTGTGCTTCTGGTGGTTCTTGTAAGTGACCATCTGGCCGACATCGTGGAGGATGGCGGCGGCCTCGAGAAGTGCTCGCTCATCCGCCTCAGCTTCGAGAGGTTCCGCGAGGGCATCGAACAACTGCAACGCCAGGGCGCGGACTTGCTCACCGTGCCCCCGGTCGACGTGACATCTCTCGGCAAACTCGCCGACCAGGCGCATGGGATCGTCCGAGGCCGCAACCGTTTCCGCCCCGGCCATTTCGAGGAGTAGGCCTTCACGCAAACCGAAGGCGCTCACGGTAACGTCGCGGCTCTTGGCCCGCTTGAGCAACTCGGCTGTTACGGCCAGTCCGGCAAGGATGATGTCGGCCCGGGACCTCACGGTAACGTCGCGGCTCTTGGCCCGCTTGAGCAACTCGGCTGTTACGGCCAGTCCGGCAAGGATGATGTCGGCCCGGGACGGGTTGAGCCCGGGCACTTTAGCGCGCTCGTCGGGCGACATCGACGCCAATTTGTCGAGCAGGTGTTCGACCTCGGCCGTCGAAACGGAGATGCCGTGCACCGGTTCGTCCAGGGAAATTCCGCGCCGGGCGGCGGCCATGCGGCCGAGGTTGGTGAAGGTGCCGCCCGAGCCGATCACCGTGGTGCCTGCGGAGTCGTGTTTGGCAAATACCTTCCGGAGTTTCTTCCCGACTTTCTTGCGGAGTCTCTTGATCCCGTCACTGGTGTCGGCGCCATCGAAGTACAGGTCAGTCAGGCGCACGGCGCCGAACGGGAGAGAGTCGGTCCATTGGACGAGTCCATCCACCGCCCCGATGAGTTCGAGGCTGCCACCTCCGATGTCGGCGATGAGTGCCTCGGTGTCTTCCAGCCGGAAGTGATGCGCCACGGATCTATAGGAGAGGGCCGCTTCGGTGTCGCCGTCGATGATCTCGAGGTCCAGGTCCAGTTCCGACTTGACGCGATCCAGGAAAGCCCGGCCGTTGGCGGCCTCACGTACCGCGGCGGTTGCCACACCACGACCCCGGGTGACGTTGCGGCGCTGGCACACCTCGAGCATGCGCCTCAGTGCCTCGATGGCGTGGGCCATGGCGCCGTCATCCAGGGCGCCGGTAGTAGCAACCCCGGCAGCCAGGCGAGGCTGTTCCTTGATTTCGTCGATGATGGTCAGGCCGGAGGCACTATCGTATTCGGCTACCACCAGGCGGATCGAGTTGGATCCGACGTCGATGGCGGCCAGGCGCTCGGGGGGCGATTGGCTGGGTGGCTGGGTCAAACTCCCGCGGGTTCAGAGGTCGAGTCGGATTCCGTGGTACCGTCGGGTCGGTCCTCGGCGTGGTGCTTGATGGACTTTCCTTCAACAAGGAACACTACGTCTTCGGCGATGTTGGTGGCAAGGTCGGCCACACGCTCGAGATTGCGACTGACCAGCGACAGCTCCATGCCTGTTCCGACGCTCTGGGGGTTTTCTTTCATATAGCTCAACAACATGCGAAACAGTGACCGGTGCAGGGCGTCCACCTTGTCATCCCGCTTGACCAGTTCCCGGGCGGCCGCGGAGTCGCCACGGATGAACGCTTCGAGCGCGTCGGAGAGCATATCACTCGCGAGCCGGGCCATTTCCCGGATTTCAGATTGCGGGGTCACGGCTCGCGTTGGCTCGACCCGCGTGGCCGATTGGGCGATATTGACCGCGTGATCGCCGACCCGCTCGAGGTCGCTGGTGATCTTGATGGCCGCTATCAGCATGCGCAGGTCCCTGGCCATCGGTTGCTGCAGCGCCAGGAGGTTCAGGCACAACTCCTCGATCTCGATCTCCATTTGATCGATGATCCGGTCACCGGCGATGACCGATTCGGCCTTGTCGTGGTCGCGATCGATAAGCGCCTCTACGGCGGCCCCCAGGGCCGCCTCGGCTTCGCCTGACATGGTCAGGAGTCGAGCCTTGACCTGGTTCAACTCGTCGTGGAAGTGCCGTTGTTCGAGGCTCATCCGAATCTCCCCGTGATATAAGCTTCGGTCCGCTCGTTGGCGGGTGCCGTAAATATCTGGTTGGTGTCTGCGAATTCTACCAGTCGGCCGCTTTCAAAGAACCCCGTGTGGTCGGACACTCGTGCGGCTTGCTGCATGTTGTGCGTAACGATGACGATGGTGAACCGTTGTTTCAGGTGAGCGATGAGTTCTTCGACCTTCTGCGTGGCGATCGGGTCCAGCGCCGAACACGGTTCGTCCATCAACAGGATCTCCGGTTGATTACCCAACGCCCGGGCGATGCACAGACGTTGCTGCTGTCCGCCGGACAGGCTGGTGCCGGGTTCATCCAGGCGATCCTTGACCTCATCCCAGAGCGCGGCCTGGCGCAGGCATTGCTCGACCAGGTCCGGGAGGTCGCGCTTGGCAACCAACGCGTTCAGGACCGGACCGTAGGCCACGTTGTCGAAAATCGACTTGGGGAACGGATTGGGACGCTGGAATACCATGCCGATTCGCTGCCGCAGTGAGACCGGGTCGGTGTCCGGGCCATAAATCGAGATCCCGTCGACCAGAATATCGCCTTCGTGGCGCGTCCGGGGGATCAGTTCGTTCAGCCGGTTGATCGACCGGAGAAACGTCGACTTGCCGCATCCCGACGGTCCGATGATGGCAGTGACGGCGTTCCGTGGGATGGCCAAGTCGATCCCGTGCAGAACCTGTGTGGCGCCATAGTAGAACTGGAAGCCTCTGGCTTCGATCGCGGTCGTGGGACCCGGCAGCGGCGCCGGCATCCGCTCACTCAGCGTCGGCTGGGGCCCCGGTGTTGGAGGCAACATCGAGGTCTCGGTCTGGGCGACGTTCATCCAAACCGCCCAGTGATGTACGCTTCGGTTTGCTCATTGACCGGTGTCGTGAACAGCTCCTTGGTGGCCCCGTGTTCCACCATCGTTCCCAGGTAGAAAAATGTCGTCGTGTCGGACACTCGTGCCGCCTGGTGCAAGTTGTGGGTGACGATCACGATGGTGAAGCTGTCCCGCAATTCGAACAGTAATTCTTCGATTCGCTGGGTGCCTTGAGGGTCGAGCGAGGCCGTCGGCTCGTCAAGCAGCAACACCTCCGGTTCGGGCGCCAGGGTCCGGGCAATACACAGGCGCTGTTGTTGACCGCCCGACAACGCCAGCGCGCTCTGGTCGAGGCCGTCCTTGACCTCGTCCCACAAAACCGCCTGCCGGAGCGACCGCTCCACGATCTCGTTCAGGTCACGCCGGTTGCGGCGGCCGTTGACCCGTACGCCGGCGGCCACGTTGTCGAAGATCGACATGGTGGGAAACGGCGTCGGTTTCTGGAACACCATGCCGACACGCCTGCGTAACTGCATGGCGTTGACCCCGGGGGCGTAGATGTCCTGCCCGTCCAACAGGACCTGGCCGGTAATCCATCCGCCCGGCGCCATCTCGTGCATGCGGTTGAGGGTTCTGAGGAACGTGGATTTGCCGCACCCCGACGGTCCAATCAGGGCGTGAACCCGATTGGCGGCGAACTGGAGCGACACGCCTTTCACGGCGGTGAACTTGCCGTACATGGCGGTCACCCTGTCGGTCTCGATCCGTATCGTCATGGCGTCAGTTACGCTGGTATCGCTGCCGGGTGGCCAGGCGCGCGGCCAGGCTCAGTACCAGCACCACGATGATCAGTACCAACGCCGTGGCCCAGGCCAGGCGGTGCCATTCCTGGTACGGGCCGGTGGCATAGGTGAACACCACAAGTGGAAGTGCGGCCATTGGCCGGGAGACGTCGAGCGAGAAGTACTGGCTTCCCAGGGCTGTGAAGAGGAGCGGGGCCGTCTCGCCGGCGACGCGGGCCACGGCGAGGAGTGTTCCAGTGACGATGCCGGGAAGGGCGGTCCGCAACACTACGGTGAGCGTGGCACGCCAGCGGGGATATCCCAAGGCGAGCGCCGCCTCCCGCAGGGAATGCGGTACCAGCTTGATCATCTCCTCCGTGGTGCGCATCACCATCGGAATCATCAAAATGGCGAGCGCCACGCTTCCGGCATATGCCGAGAAGTGCCCCTGGCGAGCAACGATCCACGCCCAGGCGAATACTCCGACTACGATGGAAGGAGTGCCGTTCATGACGTCCGCCACGAACCGACACGTGGCGGCCAGTTTGGTGTTGGGGTATTCGGCGGTGTAGATGCCGGCGCCGATACCCAGGGGGAGTCCCATGAGGCAGGCCATGCCGACGATCACCAGGGTACCGACAATGGCGTGTCCCACGCCGCCGCCGGTTTGCCCCGCGGGCACCGGGGTGGCGACGAAGAACATGGCGTTCAGGCTGCCGGCGCCTTTGACGATGAGAGTCCCCAGGATGAAGACCAACGGCACCACGGCGACGACCACGGTCGAGGCCAGCACCATCACCATGACGTTGCTCTTGAGGCGTCGTCGAGTGGGGCCGTTCACAGGACGCTGCTCCCCGCCGTGGTGCCGCGACTCGTTCGCCAGATGAGCAACCGGGCGCCGGCGTTTATCAGGACGGTGATCAGAAACAGCAATAGGGCCACGTACGCCAGCGACGATAGGTGGATATCGGTAACAGCTTCGGAAAATTCGTTGGCGATGACGGCCGCCATGGTGTAGCCGGGCGCAAACAGCGACGCGGCGATTTCGTGGCGATTGCCGATCAACATGGTCACCGCCATGGTCTCTCCCAAGGCGCGTCCCAGTCCCAGGATGGTGGCCCCGATGAGGCCCGACCGGGCGTAGGGTACCACGGTGGTGACGACGGCCTCCCAGCGCGTGGCGCCCAGGCCCAGGGCCGCCTCACGCTGGCTGGCCGGCACGGCCAGCAAGACCTCCCGCGACACAGCCATGATGTACGGCATGACCATGATGGCGAGAATGATGGAGGCGGACAGCATGGACGGTCCGTAGATCGGGCCCTGGAAGAACGGCAGGAATCCCAGCACGTTCTGAAGCAAGGGGAACACGGAGTCCTTGAGCAGGGGGATCAGCACGAAGATGCCCCACAGACCGTAGACCACGCTGGGGATGGCGGCCAGCAACTCGATGACGAACGCGGCCGGCTGCCGCAGGCGAACCGGTGCAAACTCCGTCAGGTAGATGGCGACTCCGAGCGACAGCGGAACGGCGATCATCAACGCCAACGCGGCGGACATCAGCGTACCGAATATCAGAGGCCAGGCGCCGAACTGTTCGGCTACCGGATCCCAGGTGCTGCTGGTGACGAACCCGAACCCGAACCGCGCGATGGCTTCCCGGGATCCGGCGAACAGCTCGAAGACCAGGAATCCCAATAAAACAGGAAGGCCCACCGCGGCAGCGGTGAGCATTCCCTTGAAGATCCGATCGCCGTAGCTCTTGCGTTCGAGCGCGGGCGGGTGGCGCGCAGGCCTCCCTGTATCCGGATCGGTCACTCGGCTGGACTCCTGGCCTGTGGCTGATTACTCAAGCGGTTGCCCCTCACTGGTGAGGCCTTGAATCCGGGTCTTGACCAAACTGACCACTTCGGCCGGGAGCGGAGCATATCGAAGTTCCCCGGCGATGGCTTGGGCTTGTTCGCTAGTCATCCATTCGAGAAAATCCCGGATTGCCAGTGCCCGTTCCTTGTCGTCATCGTCCTGCCTGATCAGGAGCCAGGTGAACGAGGTTATGGGGTATGCCTGTGCTCCGTCGGCATTGGTTATCGACACGCGGAAGTCAGTGTCCGGGGCAAACTCGGCGCTGCCGGCGGCTTCACTGGCCGTGGCCAACGTCGGTACCACT
>JBDHMR010000132.1:0-12107 GCA_039656035.1 Gemmatimonadota bacterium | reverse complement strand
CCTGCAATGGGTGGAAGAAATCGAGCCGACATTGTTGATTATCGGTCGCCACGGTGGACACCGCATCGAAGGCACCGAGATGGGGTCACAAACCGAAAACCTCATCCGGATGGCCCCGGCCAACGTCCTGGTAACGAGCGTCGAGGGCATAACGCCAGAGGACATCCCGTGGATCGAAGAGGACGGCGAGGCCGGCCTCCCGTGGGCTCCCGACGCTGAAGTACGCATCCAGCGGGCCCCCCCGTTCGCCCAGGGCATTGCCCGCCGGGCGGTGGAGGAATACACCATCGAGCAGGGCGGTGGGACGGTCACCAACCAGTGGCTGGACCAGGCCATTCAAAAACTCCTGCCAACCCACATGCAGCTGATCATGGGCGTCGGCGACGCCGAAGAACTGGCCCGGGCTGAGGTAAAGGCCGAGGAACAGATGGCCAAAACGCTTGTCCTGGGCCAGGACGACGACCCTGAACCGGCCGGGGCCACGGTCGAGGTGGCCTGCCCCCAGACTCCCCACTCGACCACGCGGCCCCGCTCCGTCGAAGACCCATCGGTGTGGACAGAGGAGGCGTTCGACCGGCTCAAGGTCGTGCCACTGATCGCCCGGCCACTGGCCCGGATGACGGTTGAACGGTTCGCCAAGGGGCAGGATATCTGGCGCATTTCCACCGCGGTGATGGACGAAAACAAACAGGCCATGATCGAAGCCGACGAATTCGACGCCGAAACCATGATGGGTATGTTCCGTGAACTGCGGGCCAAACAAATCAAGGCGGAAGCTGAAGGCGGTGACGCGCTGTCACCGGAAATGCGAAAGTTCATCGAAGAAGCAAAAACTTCCGGCATGACTCGCTGTCCCATTCGAGACATTGAAGAGCAGATGACGGAGTGCCCGGTCGATTTCAAGACTGTCTCGCCCGCGGAAGCGAAGGCGGCGGTTGAAGAGTTGATGAAGCAGGGTGAGGGGAGCAAGTAGCCACACGCCGAAACGCCGGAGGTAGGCTGCATGGCAGGATGTCGGTAGCCCCACTCGAAGTCATGGGAGAAGCCCCGGACACGGATCGCCGGGTGCCTGGCCACGTCCCGCATGTGGTGGCCTGGAACCTGACGCGTCGGTGCAACTTGGAGTGCGCCCATTGCTATATCGCCGCCGGCCCTGACGAGGGCGCCGACGACGATCTGTCGACGGCCGAGTGCCTCCGCATTGCCGATGAAATCCTGGCCGTCAACCCGGCGCCCATGTTCATCTTGTCGGGCGGAGAGCCGCTGCTGCGAGATGATATCGAGGCCATTGCCGAGCATTGCGCCACCCGTGGCGCCACAGTGGTGGTCGGCACCAACGGCACCCTGCTGACGGACCAACGCATCGAGTCACTGATGGCTGCCGGGGTGACTGGCGTGGCAGTCAGCATCGAGTCGCTCGATCCCACATACCATGACCGGTTCCGGCGCGGTCACGGTTCGCTGGAAGCCACCTTGGCTGCCATCGATCGATTGGCGGAGCACAAGCTTGATTTCGTAATCCAAACAACGCTCACGGCAGGCAACCGTGACGAGCTCCCCTCGCTCGTGGCCTGGGCGGCCGAACGAGGTGCCGTGTCGTTCAACGCCTATTTTCTGGTAACCACGGGCCGTGGCGCCGGCATGCGCGCTCTCACGGCTGATGATCACGAGGTGCTACTCGCGCAACTGGCGGATCTCCACGTCGAGTACCTCGGTCGCATGATGGTACGCGCCAAGTGCGCCCCGGCGTTCATGCGCCTGGTGCATACCAGGGCTCCGAGTTCACCGATCCTGCAGTACTCGACCCGGTGCCCCTGTGGTGTGCAGTACTGTCGCATCACCCCTGATGGTGGATTGACCGCGTGTCCCTACCTCCCGGTTACGGCCGGCAACCTACGTGAATCCAGTTTTGTGGATCTGTGGAATTCGGCCCCGCTGTTCGCTGAACTTCGACGCGGTACGCTAGGCGGCAAGTGTGGTGACTGTGGCTATCGCGAGATGTGCGGTGGCTGCCGCGCCCGTGCCTTCGCCACGACTGGAGATTACCTCGCGTCCGATGAATCGTGTGCCTATGAGCCCGACGGTCTGGAAGCGGTGGTCACCCCGGCCCGATTGGCCGCTTATGGCGATGCCAGCGAGCCGGCGATGCCGTGGACCGCGGACGCGTTGCAGCGTATGGAGCGCGTGCCATCCTTCGTTCGCGGAGTGGTGACGGCCCGCATGGAGAACTACGCCCGCGAACATGGGTACGCTGAGATAACCGCCGATCTGATGCAAGAGGTCCGTCGTTCACTGCCAGTTGATTTCTCCAAACGCCTACCATTTTTCATGCGCAATGACTGATTTTCTCCCTCTGCTGCAAGCCGCCCAGGAAACCGCCTACGGGCATTTCCCCTGGATCGGAGGCCGTGGCGCCGTGTGGATTGCGGCCGAAGTCCATCTGATGTTCGCCGCGTTCGTGCTGGGTGTGCCGATGTTCGCCGTCATCACCGAGCTCATCGGCATCGTTGCCAAGGACTCGAAATACGACAAACTCTCCAAGGAGTTCACGCGGCTACTGGTGTTCGCCTACAGTGCCACCGCGTTGTGGGGCGGCCTGCTGCTGTTCTTCCTGACCACGCTCTACCCCAAGTTCTGGGGCCACATGGCGATCATGTTCGGCATGTCCATGTGGGTTTACGCAGGGCTGTTCTTCATCGAATCGTTCACCCTGTACCTGTACTACTACGGCTGGGATCGTTGGAGTGTCGGGCGGGCCAAATGGGGCCATTGGGGGTTGGGTCTGCTGCTCAACGTCTGGGGAACCATGGTGATGTTCATTGCCAACGGGTGGTTGACCTACATGATGTCGCCGCCCGAAGGCGTCGTCGCAGAGGTGTTGCCACAGAAAGCGGAGCTGTGGGCTGCGCTGGCGAACGCCACCTGGATGCCCATCAACATCCACCGGCTGATAGCCAACGCGGTGTTCGGAGGCGCCATCGTGGCCGCCTACGCCGGATACCGGTTCCTGGCGGCAAAGACGGACGAAGAACGGGCGCACTACGACTGGATGGGCTACGTCGGTAATTTCATCGCCATCTCCACGTTCATCGTCCTACCGTTTGCGGGATACTGGCTGGGCCGGGAGATCTACGAATACAATCAGCAAATGGGCATCACCATGATGGGCGGCTTCATGAGCTGGCTGTGGATCCTTCAGGCCATCCTCATCGGAATATTGTTTCTGGCCGCCAACTATTACTTGTGGCTGGGGATGGGACGCATCCCCGGGGCGGAACGGTTCCGTCCCTATACCAAATGGATGCTTCTGGTGCTGGTGGTCTGCTGGATCATCTGGGGTACCCCTAACACCCTGATTGCCAGCCGGGATGAGTTCGCCTCCATGGGGGGTTCGCACCACCCGTTCTTGAGCATCCTCGGGGTCATGAGTGCCAAGAACACCGCGGTGAACTTCATGATCTTGACGACGTTCTTGTCGTTCCTCATGTACCGTCGTGCCAATCGGCTTCCCACTGTGTCGTGGGCCAAGGCCGGGACCATGGCGCAAGGAGCCATGTTCGTTCTCACGGCCGCTACGGTTCTGTTTTACGGCATCTATGGATACTTCGTAGAGGCCATCGTCCGTATCGGATTCAGCGTGTACCAAGTGGCGGCCGTTTTGACGTGTATCATCGGCGTCACGGTCATCGACATCATGCTGTTGCGTGGCTCCGAGTCGCGCGGGGAAATACAATGGGGCAAGATGCCGAACCGGTCTCAGTACGCCCTGTTCGTATTGGCCGTCACCTTTACCTGGCTCATGGGACTCATGGGCTTTGCCCGCAGCGGCATCAGGCAGCACTGGCACGTGTGGGAGGTCATGCGCGACACCAGTGAATTTGCGGCCACTCCCGCCCTGGGGTATGCAGCCAACATGATCAGCATATGTGTGATCATCTTCCTCTCCATGGTGGCCTTCATCTTCTGGCTCGGCGGGTTGGCCGAGCGGGGCATGACCAAGCCTCAAGCCGCGGGAGGCTCCTGAGTCATGTGGCGCACCAACGTTAGTGTGGCCTTCGTGGCGTTGATGGTGATCGGTTTCTACACGTCGATCGCGCATATCATCCCTCAGCTACGATCCGAAGTGCCGGCGGAGCTCGATTTGAGTGCCGGCGTTACGGCTGAGGCGCTGGTGAGTGCCGGCGAGCAGCTTTTCAATGGGGCTGGAGGTTGCACGGCGTGTCACGGATTGGGCACGCGCGCGCCGAACCTGCTGACCGATCATGGCGGAGACGGCCCTATCGGCAACCGGTGTGGACAGCGCGCAGTGGACCTCGATTGCAAGGCCTATCTCTACCAGTCGTTGACGGACCCGGAAGCGGTAGTGGTCGCGCCCTTCAGCCCGATCATGCCGGATGCCCGGCGCCAGCTGTCCGCCAATCAGATTTGGGCGCTGGTCGCCTTCCTGCAGTCACAGGGAGGGGAGGTCACAGTGACGGCGGACGACATCCCAACCCAGGGTACCGGTGACCCGGCACCCGCCGCCGCCCAGAGTTTCTCCGACGTTAGTGATCCTCGCCAACTGCTCAGCGACAACGCCTGCCTGGGTTGCCACGTTCTCGACGGCACCGGTGGGCCCATCGGTCCCAGCTTCGACGGGATTGGCGGGCGCCTCGGCGCTGCAGGCATTCGGGAAGCGATACTACAACCCAACGCCGACGTGTCCGCCGGCTTCGAACAGGTTGCCGGGATGATGCCGACCACTTTTGGAAGCCAACTGTCCGGGCAGCAATTGGAGATCATCGTGGCCTTCCTGGCGGAACGGCAATGATCTCGTGGTTCAAGAACGCCGTGCGGCATCCGCTAGGTCAGGCGGTGGTGTTCATGGTTCTGGCGTATCTCCTGTTCGTGTACGGCATCCGCTACCTCCCACCGCTGTTCGGCATCGAGAGTGCACCCGTCCCCAAGAGTGTGATATTCCAGTACATGGGGCTGGCCACGGTGGGCGTCCTGATCTATGTGAGCCGCGACGAAGAGAATTGGGCGCGATTCAAGAAGCCGCTCCATCAGACTCTGATCGACCCGAACCGAAAGACCCTCCGCGTATCAATGCTGGTGTTGGTACCGCTCCTCGTGGGGTGGCTGACCTACACTCAGGCCCGGCCCAGCATCGGTGCGGCGGCCCAGCTACGGTCCATTCACCCTGCTCCACCGACGCGGATCACTTTTCAGGGTCGGACCATCGAACTCGCCGGTTTCGAAAATCCCCTGCGGCACCGTTCGCCCATGGCTTCAACCCGGTACCATTGGCCTTCGATGATCCGGGGACCATCGCCCAGCTGACCGAGAGTTTCGTCTTTTGGCGTGTCGCCAAAGGTGGTCCCGGTCTGCCGCGAGAAGGCACTCCCTGGAACTCCGCCATGCCCGCGTGGGAAGAGTTCCTGACCGAAGACGAAATCTGGGCGGTCATCATCTTTCTGTATGAGCAATCCGGCTGGGAGCCGAGACGCTGGGAAGTAGAAGGCGAGGAAGGTGGCCATGAATAGGGCCGTATGGCGGTATGGTGCCAGGGCCGTAGGGATGGTGATCCTGTTGACCGCTCTACCGCCTTACCGCCTGGCCGCCCAGGATGCGGAGCTGGGCAGGGTGCTATACCAGAAGTGGTGCACCGGCTGCCATGGCGACACCGGCGAGGGAGACGGCGAAGCGGCCGCCTACATGCTTCCCCGGCCGCGCGATTTTACCCGTGCGGTGTATCAGATCAGGACCACCGCCAGTGGTGAATTGCCCAGCGACGAAGACTTGCGGCGGGTGATTGATGAAGGGATGCCGGGATCGACCATGCCCGGCTGGCGCAGCCGGTTGAACTCGGGTGAGCGTGACGATGTCATCGCCTACATCAAGACGTTTTCCCGCTTCTTCGAGGATGAAGCTCCGCCCCCGGTGGAGTGGGGTTCGGATCCCGGTGTGTCGCAGGAGGATCTAGCCGAAGGGCGGCGCCTGTATCGGGAGGAAATGGAGTGCCTCAAGTGCCATGGCGAGGGTGGCCGCGGTGACGGGCCGTCGGCACCGGACCTCACCGACGACTGGGATTTCCCCATTTTCGCCGCCGATCTGACGGAGAACTGGAACTTCAACGGCGGTGGGACGGTCGAGGACATCTACCGGCGCATGAGGGTAGGCCTCGACGGCACTCCGATGCCGTCCTACAGCGATGCTCTCGAGGCCGGCGTCATTACCGACGAGCAACTGTGGTTGGTGGCCCATTACGTTCGAAGCTTGTCACCCAAGGAGCGGCCAAGGGTCCGTGACGTCATCCGGGCGGCTCGTGTTTCGCTGCTCCCGGCAGGTCCCATGGACACGGCGTGGGCTATGGTGGCTCCCGCCTACATTCCACTGGTTGGCCAAATCATTCTGGCACCGCGCCAGTTCGTTCCCGGGGTAGACGGGGTATGGGTCCAGGCGGTGCACGATGGAGAGCGCCTGGTGCTGAAAGTGGCATGGGATGACCGGACGGAAAGTCCGGATCCCGACTGGGACGAGAGTTATGGCTTGCTGCGGAGCACCCTGACAGACGTGGATGGCCCGTTGCCTGAGGCCCAGGGGCCAGACCGCCTGGTGATTCAGTGGCCACTCGAGTTGACCGATGACGTGGCCATGCCATACTTCCTTGGTGGCGACAACCGGCGCCCAGTGTCACAAATGACATGGAGTAATACGCCGTCTAATTTGAGCGCGGGGACGGCGACCGGGCTCGATGCCTATGTCGAAGGAAGCGTCGGTGGGATAGAACACGTCGCTAACTTTGCTGACGGCCAGTGGCAGTTGCAGGTGGACCGGCCACTCGCGTCCCCGGATCCGTCCGTGATGCCGTCGCTCCCTGTCGGCGTGCCTGTGCCCGTGGCGTTTCGTGTGGCCGACGGTAGTCAGGGCGAGGGAGAGTCTCGATCATCTGTGAGTGCCTGGTATGCGATTTATCTGGATGTTCCTACACCCACCCGGGTGTATGTCCAACCGATTGTGGCGAGTCTATTGACGGCTGGCCTCGGTCTTCTTGTCGTGCTCAGCGCCCAGCGACGTGCCAACGTCCGGGGCCACAACTCGGAGGTTTCATGAGGTATCCCTTCATTTGTACGTTGGTACTCTCTTTGGACCCACCGAGGCAGATTCCAGGTGGTGGAGTATTCTCGTCGGCAACACCTTCGCCTTGATCACCATGGGCACCTACTACTACTACCGCTTCCCCACCTTGCGTCGAGATTTCAGCCGGGAAACTCTGGGCGATTGATAGCGGTACCTCCACACCCCGGCAGGCCTGCCGGGGCGTTCTTCCTTGACGAGAAGGCGCCGGGCGGATATCGTCCCTTCTGTCGAAATCCGGCACTTCTCGTACCGATTCCAAGGAAGACCGCATAATGCGTTTCCGGCCCATCGCCACCGGGCGGTTGCTCCGGTGGACTCCCTTGCTGACGCTTCTGGCGCTCGTCGTGGCTGGATGTGCGGAGAACTATCCGCAGACGACTCTGGAACCCCGTGGCGATTTTGCCCGCATGGTCGACAACGTCTTCATGGTGACGGTGCGTTGGGCCATTCTGGTGTTCGTATTGGTCGAAGGGGCCCTGGTCGTGGCCATCATCAAGTTCCGGGGCAAGCCGGACGATCCCGAACCGAAACAGATTCATGGGAGTTCGGTGCTGGAGGTCGTGTGGACGGTGATCCCGGCCATCATCCTGGTGATGGTCGCCATACCCACCATCAAGACCATCTTCGAGACGGCCAAGGAGCCGGTGGATGCCTTGGTGGTCGAGGTCATCGGCCACCAATGGTGGTGGGAGTTTCACTACCCCGAATACGGCATTACCACGGCTAACGAGATGTATGTCCCCCTCGGCCGAACCATCGACCTTCGGATGGTCTCGGACGACGTAGTCCACAGCTTCTGGGTGCCGCAATTTGCCGCCAAGCGGGACGTCTTCCCCAACCGTGAGACCCGGATATGGTTCAACACGGAAGTGGCAGGGGTGTTTCCCGGCCAGTGTGCCGAGTTCTGCGGCATCCAGCACGGGCGGATGGGGTTCCGTGTGGTGTCCGCCGAAGCGCCCGAGTTCGATCTCTGGGTGGCCGGTATGTCGGCGGCGACCGAGCCCGTACCGGTCGAGGGTGACAGTCTGGCGCTGGCCGGGCAGCAGTTGTTCCTCACCAAAGCATGCATCGGCTGCCACACCTTCAACGCAGCCGACCCTCCCCCTGGCCGGATCGGCCCCAACCTGGCCAACATCGGCAGCCGGACCATGATCGCCGCCGGCATGTTGGAGAACACCGACGAGAATATGGCGATGTGGATCAGGGATCCGCAGAGCTACAAGGAAGGCAGCCTCATGGTGATTGCCGGCGAGATCACCGTGGCGGAATCGGAGGCTCTGGTGGCGTATTTACGGGCCCAGCAAGTGGTCGGGCCGCCCACCGTAGCAGCGGACATCCAGTAAACGACGAGACGGAATCGGTTCCTCTCAGCCTACATAGGACACGGCATGGCTACTTCTGCAGTCGAGCACGCGGCACCCCACGCACCGGCAGCGCACCCCAAGACGGGGCTGTGGAGCTGGCTTACGACGGTCGATCACAAGCGGATCGGCATCATGTACGGCGTATCGGCCTTCGTCCTCTTCATGCTGGGCGGGTTCGAGGCGCTGCTGCTCCGCATCCAGTTGGGGTCCGCGGACAACACTTTCCTCTCGCCGGACGTCTACAATCAGTTGTTCACCATGCACGGCACCACCATGATCTTCCTCGGGGTGATGCCGCTGTCGGCCATGTTCTTCAACTTCATGATCCCGCTCCAGATTGGAGCGCGAGACGTGGCCTTTCCCCGGCTCAACGCGTTCAGTTACTGGGTCTTCCTGGTCGGGGCCATCCTGCTGAACGTCAGTTTCGTGTTCAACGCCGCTCCCAACGCCGGCTGGTTCGGCTACGCCAATTTGACGGAGACCCAGTACAGCCCGGGCCTCAACACGGATTTCTGGGTGATCGGCCTGCAGATCCTGGGCGTCGCCTCTCTGGCGGCCGCGGTGAACTTCGGATGCCGATGTTCGTGTGGATGAGCTTCATCACGCAGATTTTGCTGTTGCTGGCGTTCCCGGTCATTACTGTGGCGCTGGTGTTTCTGATGGTCGACCGCTACTTCGGCGCCAACTTCTTCCAACCGGCCGCCAACGGCGACCCCATGTTGTGGCAGCATCTGTTCTGGATCTTCGGTCATCCGGAAGTGTACATCCTGATTCTTCCGCCCTTCGGCATCGTATCAGAAATTTTACCGGTGTTTTCCCGCAAGCCGCTTTTCGGTTACGCCGCTATGGTGTTCTCGGGTGCGTTCATTGCCGTGCTCGGCTTCGGAGTGTGGAGCCACCACATGTTCGCTACCGGGATGGGTCCGATCGCGGACGCGTCGTTCGGGCTGCTGACCATGCTCATCGCCATCCCAACGGGCGTGAAGATTTTCAATTGGATCGGCACCATCTGGGGTGGGTCACTCCAGATGAAGACGCCGATGTACTTCGCGCTCGGCTTCATCGCCATGTTCATTATCGGGGGACTCTCGGGCATCATGCACGCGGCGGTGCCGGCGGACCTCCAGCAGACCGACACCTACTTCATCGTGGCCCACTTCCACTACGTGCTGTTCGGCGGATCCGTCTTTGCGCTGATGGCCGGTGCCTACTACTGGATGCCCAAGATGTTCGGCTTCATGCTGAGCGAGAGCATCGGAAAGGTCCAGTTCTGGCTCATGTTCATCGGGTTCAACCTGACGTTCTTCCCGATGCATTTCCTGGGTCTCAACGGAATGCCCCGTCGGGTCTACACCTATCCGGAGGGCCTCGGGTTCGAGTTCTGGAACCTCATCGAAACGGCCGGGTCGATGTTGCTGGGCTTCTCTTTCCTGGTGTTCATCTGGAACATCTGGAAATCGAAGCGGTCTGGGGAAGTCGCTCCGGCGGATCCTTGGGACGGCGCCACCCTCGAGTGGTCCATCCCTTCGCCGCCGCAGGAATTCAACTTTGGCGAGATTCCGACCGTGGACGCACGCGACCCGCTGTGGGAGCGAAAGCGTGTAGAGGGACGCCCGTTACCGGAGCCGCCGCAGGTGAGCGGAGACGACATCCACCTGCCCAATCCGTCGGTGAAGCCACTGATCGCGGCCATTGGCATCGGGGTGTTCTTTACCGGCTTCCTGCTGGGGAATCCGTGGCCCATTCCGGCTTCGCTCACCATCAACCTCCCCGTCGTCCTCATCGGCTTTGCCTTGACGGCGTACGGCATTTTCTCGTGGGCCTTCGAGCCCGCCGAATAATCCACGACTGACCGGGACGACACCTTGTCGCACGATACCGCACACGCCCTGCACCCGCCCACGACGACGGGACTGGACAACCGGAAGTTGGCCATCTGGACCTTCATCGGGTCGGAGGTGATGTTCTTTGCCGCCCTGATCGGGACCTACCTGGTCTACAAAGGGAAGAGCATCGTTGGGCCGTTCCCGCATGAAGAATGGACCTCTCCCGCGGGTGAACATTTCGAACACATCTTCGAAATCCCCTTGGTGACATTCGGCACCGCCGTGCTGTTGTTCAGTTCGTTCTTCGTGGTCCTGGCCCTCGCCGGCGCCCAACGCGGCAACCGCAAGATGCTGATCGGCTGGCTCTCCGCCACCGTCGTCGCCGGGCTCTTCTTCGTGGGCATGCAGGTCTACGAGTTCAGTCACTTCATGCACAAGGGGCTGGGCTACACCACCAACTTGTTTGGGTCGACGTTCTACACGCTGACCGGCTTCCACGGTGCCCACGTGACGATAGGCCTCCTCTGGCTGGGCACCGTGCTCATTCTCGCGATCAGGGGCAAGATACCGCCGGAAAAAGCGCTCAATCTGGAACTTGCGGCACTGTATTGGCACTTTGTCGACGTGGTGTGGATCGTCATCTTCCCCGTCGTCTACCTCATGAAGTAGGGAATCGTCGATGACTGACTCAGCGCTCGCTCACGAACACTCCCATCCGGGAGTGAAAGCCTACGTCCTGGTAGCGGTCATTCTGTTTACCCTGACGGCCCTCGAAGTTTTGGCGTTCGAGATCGTCGACCGAGGCTCCCCGGCGGCACTCGCCGCGGCGTTGGCACCGGTGGTCGTTGCCGTGCTACTGGTGCTGTCGGCTGCCAAGTTTGCCTTGGTCGCCATGTTCTACATGCACCTCAAGCAGGACAGCGCCCTGTTTTCGGGACTGTTCGTATTTCCGATTCTGGTGGCGGCAGCGCTCATCGCGGCGCTCATCGTGCTGTTCAGCTACATGTTGACCTTGTTCTGAGCGTGGTGCGGGGCTCCAGTACGACCAAACGGCACCGGGATTCCGGTGCCGTTTTTCATTGTGCCTGCGCGCGATGCCGGGTCGATCAGGGAGCGCGCAGGGCGCCGATCAGCAGCACCAACCACCCTGCCAGGAAGGCAACTCCTCCCAGAGGGGTAACGGCCCCGAACATCCGCTGGCCCGTCAGCGCCAAAAGGTAGAGGCTGCCGGAGAAGACTACCGTTCCCGTTACAAACAGCCACCCACTGGCCGCCACCAGTCCACCGCCCCAGCGGTCCATGGCCCAGGCAACGGCCAGAAGTGCCAGTGCGTGATACATCTGGTAGCGAATCCCGGTCTCGAATACCGCCAGCATGTTCTCGTCCAGCCGTCGCCGCAACGCGTGGGCGCCGAACGCCCCGCCGGCCACGGCGATGAATGCGGAGGCAGAGCCGAGTGCCAGGAACACGCGGGCGCTGGTCATCGCGCCGCCTTCGATTTGCGCTTGCGGTGATGGGTGTCGGCGTCGGTATCGTGCGGTGGATCGCGATCGATCCATGACCCCATCCAGGCGATTCCCAGGTACATGACAATGGCGGAGGCCCCGATGACGGTCATGTTGTCCGGCGGCGTCATCCACATGTTGACGGCGTTCAAGGCAAGCAGCAGCCCTAGCAAGGCTCCGAGGCGAACGGCGTGTAGCGGGTGGCGCTTGGTCTTTGTCCTGGTGTAGATCCACGCACCGACCGCCAGGAGGCCGAACTCGAGTAGATGAGTGGCCCCGACGTTGTCCCA
>JBDHMR010000131.1:0-5398 GCA_039656035.1 Gemmatimonadota bacterium | reverse complement strand
GACGTAACGGCTGATGTGAACGAAACCGCCGCTATCGTCCTAGCCGCCAAGCGTTCGGGTGGCCGGCACGCGGCCGTCATGATAGGAGGAGGCAGTCCCAAGAATTTCCCGCTGCAGACCGCACCGCAGATCCAGGAAGTGCTCGGTATCGACGAGAAGGGGCACGACTACTTCTTCCAGATGACCGACGCCCGTCCCGATACCGGTGGTCTGTCCGGGGCCACTCCCGCCGAGGCGGTCAGCTGGGGCAAGGTCGACCCCGACAGACTTCCCGATTCGGTGGTTGCCTACGTGGACTCGACCATCGCCCTGCCGATCCTGACGGCGTACGCGCTGAACCGTCACCCGCCGCGACCAGTCAAACGGCTCTACCACAAGCGGGACGAGATGATGACCCTCCTGCTCGACGAGTATCGCGCCGCCAAGAAGGATCGGGACAAGCGCGCCGTGGCCGCGACGACATCGATGACGCGTGGCGGCAGCTAGCATCCAGGGAGTATCCCTGCTCCCCAGCCGACGGTACAGCGCGTACTCGCTCGGCCTGCTCGCGTTCATCAATGTTCTCAACTACCTCGATCGCAACGTCATCTTCGCGCTGTTCGAGCCGATCAAGCGCGATCTGCTGCTGACCGACACCCAACTCGGCTGGCTCGCCTCGGCCTACATCCTGGTGTTCTCGATCGCGGTGCTCCCGTTCGGTGTGTTGAGTGATCTCCGATCGCGGCGCGCCGTGATCGCCGGTGGCGTCAGCGTGTGGAGTGCTTTCACGCTGCTCAGCGGCATGGTGCGCGGCTACTGGGGCCTGTTCACCTGTCGCGCCATGGTGGGAGTGGGCGAGGCGGCGTACGGACCGGCTTCCCAGTCCCTGGTGGCTGACTTCTACCCCGGCCGAGGCCGGGCGATGGCCATGGCGATTCTCGCGTCGGGCGTCGCTTTTGGCGGGGTACTCGGCATCTGGTTGGGGGGACAACTCGAGGCGATCTACGGTTGGCGGGTGGCCTTCATGGCCGTGGGTGCCCCTGGATTCCTGTTGGCCTTCCTGGTGAGTCGCCTGCGTGATCCGACACGCGTCATTGCACCGGTCCGATTGAGGAAGTCGCTCCGCCGTCTGGAAATTGGTCTCTCTACCGTGATGCGCCAGTTCCTGCCGTTGTTGACGCTGAGTGGCATCGGACTGGTTATCGCCTTCTGGTTGGCTCGGGCTCGCCAGACCGATGCCGCGCTCGATATCGCGGTGCTCGGCGCTTTCGTTGGGTTGGGTCTGGCCGTCAACATCTTTCGTTGGGTAAGGCACATCTAGGCGGATCAGATCGACGACACGCCGTTCGGCGGTGGCATGGGGGACGCGCTGGACGAGATGCTGGGCGGCGTGCGGTTCGTGCTGCGGACACCGACATTGGTCTATGTGTTCCTCGGAGGCGCCCTGTTCTCGTTCGGGATCAACGGCCTGGTAGGATGGGCGCCGACATTTCTGTCGCGGGAGTTGGGCCTGAGTCCCGCCTCCGCAGCCGTTATGTTGGGCAAATGGGGCCTGTTCGCCGGGACTGCGGGTACACTATTCGGTGGGTTCCTGGCCGATTGGCTGCGGCGCTACACCCGGCGCGGCCGCGTCCTGACCGCCGCCAGTGGTGTCATCATCGGCGCCATCCTCGCCCTGTGGCTGCTGCGGATCCGCGACCTCGACCTGTTCGCCCCGGTCTTCGCCGCTTCCTTCTTCTGCATGACGTGGTTCAACGGACCCATCAGTGCCGTGATTTTCGATGTCGTCCCCATGCGCATCGGCGCCACGGTGATGGGAGCGTATCTCCTGTTCATTCACTTGATGGGTGACGCCATCTCGTTCCCGCTCATCGGGTTCCTGTCGGACAAATTCGGCATCGACTTCGCCGTCATGGTCCTCCCCGCCGTGGCAATCGTCGGCGGCATCGTCGTCATGATTGGAGCCCTTACCGTGGTCAGGGACATGGACCGGGCTTCGACCAGGGTAACAGGTACGTTCAAGAGGTCGAGGGCCGCCCCCTAGGACTCGGCCCGCCGCCCGTATCTCCAACTGCCGCCAAGGCTTACCTCTCCAAGTATTCCGCCACCTGCAAGGCTGTTCACCGTCGACAACTTGACAGTGGGGTGATGGCGCGGCCCATTGAAACATGGTAACCGATTGTCATGCAATGAGTTGGTCACGGCGACTCGAATCGGCACAACTCGTGCACTTTCATTAGTCATGATGGCTGATCACCCAAAGTCGCATCCCACCCACGAGCGCGATCTCGATATCGAGTTGAGCCCGGTGCTAGTGCTGAGTCTCCAAGGGGGGCAATGGGATCCCGTAGCTCTCGATACCTGGCGCGAGGCGCTTTCCGGCTTGGTACGGCCCGAAATGCCGCACGAGCTGATGGGGATGTGGCTGTTCGCCGGAAACGGTGAGGCGGTTCTGGTGGGGCCGGGCGACCTCGCCGCCGATCACCTCGCGGTGCCGCTGCCCGACCCACAGGTCGATCCTGCGGATCTGTGGCGCCTCGAGGAGCGGCTGCGTGTCGCCGGCTACGGTTCGTCTCTGGCCATGGCCGTGCCTCACGGCGAGCGAGACGTCGGCTTGGTTCTGCTCGCCACCCTGGAGGCCGACAAATATCACGACCGGGAAGTCTCGTTCCTGAGGGGGATCGTAGCCGGGTTGGGCGCTACCCTGGCTCGCGTGGCTCAGCAGTGGGACCATCAGCCCGCGGCGGAACACGACGATGAGAAACCGCTCTACCGTCGGCGTGACGAGCCGGGCCGGGCCCTGCACGAGTTGCGAGACTTGATGGCCGGTCTGGCCGATACGGTGGCCATCAGCAAGTCACCCGCTTCGCTGTCGGCGGGATTGTCCCATGCCCTCACGGCAGTGGTGCCCCACGATCGCATCGAGATCATCGTGCCCCAGCCAAGGCGGACCGATTTCTACCGCCTGGGCGCTCACGAAGAGGGGGAGCTGTTCTCGCACCGGGAGCTGTCGGTAGATGTGGGGAACTTCGACCCCACTGGTCTGTTCGGGGAGGATGGGGTCTTGGTCGTCGATGACGTAGCCAGTGATACCCGGGGGCCTGTGTGGCCATCTCAAGAGCCGGGCGTAGAAAGCGTGAAGGCGGTAGTCGGTGCTCGCTTGGGTTTGGAGAGCAGCCCGGTTGGCTATCTCCTGCTTGGCAGTCTGGGGCCGGGTATGTACGGGAACGCCGACGTCGAAGTACTGAGGACCATCGCTCCCCTAATTGCGCCACGTGTGCAGGAGTTCTGTCTCGCCGGTCAGGTGAAGACCCTACGTGCCCATCTCGGCGTACTCCGGCAAGCGCCTTCACACATGGGCCGCATGGCCGAGCTCCTGGCTACAACGGCGCACCTGGGAGTTGCCACCCGGATGTTCGCCGAGGAGGCCAACGCTGTCCTCCCCTTCGAGCGTCTCGAGTTTGCTCTCAGGGTCGGGCGCGGGGCCGAGGTGGTCGTGCTGACGCCGGGTGACGGTCGTCCACTGAGCGATCTTCCAGCCATCGACGTATCCGGGACCGAGTTGGGTCGGGTGCTGGAGTCTCAGATTACCAACGCGCTAGCGGCGGCGAGTCAGCCGAGCGACCCAGCTGCCGGCAGGTTGAGCGCCGCTCTGGTAGTGCCGCTTCGAGTAGCGGGTCGCGTGCTCGGAACCATGACCCTCTTCGCCACTGGCGACACCTCCTTCGGTCAAGCCGATGTGCTGCTGGCCCAGCAACTGGCCGACATCGCCGCACCGCATCTCGAACTTCACCGCAGAGCGGCCCTGTCGAGCGGCTCTTCGGGGAGCCGGAGGCGGATTGGACGGTAGCCCCGCCCCCAGCTTCACCCCGCTGTCGGCTGGCAGCTGTCAGCTGTCAGCTGTACGCCGTTGACTGATCTGCGCCGCGAGTTAGCCTCGACCGCCGACCGCCGACCGCCGACCGCCGACCGCCGACCGCCACTAGCTGCTCGCTGCCAGCCGTCCCCCCAACACCATCCGCACGATCCACGCTGCCACCAACACCGCCGCAAATCCCACCACAACCATCGGTCCCGTAGGCAAGTCCCATTGGAACGACGCGGCCAATCCTGCGGCGGAGGCAATGATGCCGGCGAGCCAGGCGATGACTGTCAGCGGCGCCGGTTTGTTGGTGAACTGAAACGCGACTGCGGCTGGAACGACCAGAAACGAAAACACCAGCAGCACGCCGGCGATTGGCACGGAGAAGGTGATCACCACTCCGAACAGGAGATAGAAGGCAAAATCCCACGCCCTGATGTTCCAACCCTTGTTGGCGGCTTCCTCGGGCGAGAGGGAGATGGTGAGGAATCGGTGCCGCAAGGAAAACTGTATGGCTCCTATCACGGCATAGATGCCTGCCAAGGTGATGATGGTTGGCCAAGTGACCCACAGCAGGTTGCCCACCAGGATTTCCTTGATGGCCTCACCGCCGTGCGGCACCCTGTCGGCAACCAGGATTGCCAGGGCCGCGGCAACGACATAGACGATCCCGATGATCGCCTCTTGCGGAACCCGGCCGTGCTTGCTGGTTCTCGTCAACGAGAACAGCAACGCACCGAACGTGGTGAATCCCAGCGACCACACGAGAGTGACAGGTGATTCATGGTCGACCCCTGTCAGGATGGCGACGGTCCCGCCGAGGGCGGCCATCTGCGCCAGGGCCAGGTCGACGAAGATGACCCCTCGCGCCAGTACGTGTACGCCCAGGTAGGCGTGTAGCGCGACGATCACCAGGCACGCAGTCAGCGGTGGCAGTAACAGTTCGAGCATGCCCTGCTCCTATCGGTAGGCCGCGCCCAACGACGCAATCCACAGGTCGACCAGGTCGAAGTACGTTTCGACGCCGGGCTCTCCCTCGGTGTTCTCCGGCACGATCACGGCGGTGGCATCCGTGCGCTCGGCCACCTGGTCGATCTGATTGCTGGGATAGTAGTTGGCCGCGAAGATGGCTGGGACACTCTGGCTTCGCATCAAGTCGATCAGGTCGCGCACGTGGCGCGGCGTAGGCGGAATGCCAAGCTTGGGTTCTACGTATCCCACACAGGGGATGCCAAACCGCCGGCTGAAATACGACCATTCACGGTGGTAACAGACCATTTCACGATCGCGAAACACTTCAGCGTTGGCAAACCACCCCGACATCAGGTTGGTCAACGGTTCGTTGTGGAGTGTGGTGTTGGCCAGGAAGCCGTACAGTTCGTTGACCGAGAGCAGTCGCAGCGCCGTCTCCACTGTCAAAGCCGCCACCAACTCCTCGCCGACCAGTGCCTCGACCACGCGCTGCTCGAAGTGCCGCTCGCGTTCCTGGAATGTGGCCGTCAACGCGGGCGCAACTCGCGAGAGTCCAGCCAGGATGTTGCGAGCGACGACGACGGC
>JBDHMR010000130.1:0-5411 GCA_039656035.1 Gemmatimonadota bacterium | reverse complement strand
GTTGATGAACCGGCTCGACAAGCGCTACGACGTGGACGAGGACACATGAACGTCCAGGCCTGGACCTTCACTCTGGTCGGCTTGTCGTTCGCCCTGTACATCGGGGTGGCTATCTGGTCGCGCGCACGTTCAACGGGGGAGTTTTACATAGCGGGCGGCCGCGTGCACCCGGTGATCAACGGTATGGCCACCGCCGCCGACTGGATGTCGGCCGCATCGTTCATTTCCATGGCCGGGCTCATCGCCTTCATGGGCCGTGACGGGTCGGTGTACCTCATGGGTTGGACCGGTGGCTACGTGCTGCTGGCGCTGCTACTGGCTCCCTATCTCCGCAAGTTCGGCAAATTCACCGTCCCCGACTTCGTGGGCGATCGCTATTACTCCAGCGTGGCCCGCGTCGTGGCGGTGGTATGCGCCCTGTTCGTGTCGTTCACCTACGTGGCCGGCCAGATGCGCGGTGTCGGCATCGTGTTCTCCCGCTTTCTCAACGTCGACATCAACCACGGCGTGTTCATCGGCATGGGCATCGTGTTCTTCTACGCGGTACTCGGAGGCATGAAGGGCATCACCTACACCCAGGTGGCACAGTACTGCGTGCTGATCTTCGCCTACCTGGTCCCGGCGATCTTCATTTCGCTGCTGATGACCGGTGTGGCTCTGCCGCAATTGGGCTTCGGATCCACGCTGGCAGACGGCTCTGGAGTGTTCTTGTTGGACAAGCTGGATGGCTTGAGCCGAGAGTTGGGATTCGATGCCTATACCTCGGGGCGAAGGGCTACCATCGACGTGTTCGCCATCACGGCCGCGCTAATGGTGGGAACGGCTGGATTGCCCCACGTGATCGTGCGGTTCTATACCGTGCCCAAGGTGGCCGCCGCCCGGAGTTCCGCGGGCTGGGCCCTGGTGTTCATCGCTCTCCTCTACACCACGGCTCCGGCAGTGGCGGCCTTTGCCCGGACCAACCTCCTCGGCACCATCGCCGAAGTGCCGTATGAAGAAGTGCCGGAATGGTTCACCAGTTGGGAAGCTACGGGGCTCATCCAGTACCAGGATTTGAACGGCGATGGCCTGGTCCAGTACCGCGGACCCAACGCGGAGTTGGCCAACGAAGTCGAGATCGACCGCGATATCATAGTCCTGGCCAACCCTGAGATTGCCCGGCTTCCCAACTGGGTTGTGGCCCTGGTGGCGGCCGGCGGCCTGGCGGCGGCGTTGTCGACTGCGGCGGGCCTGTTGTTGGTAATCTCGACGTCGATCGCCCACGATCTACTCAAGCGGACCATCAAGCCCGACATTAGCGAACGGGGCGAGCTGATCGCCGCCCGGGTGGCCGCAGGTGTCGCCGTGGTGATCGCCGGATACTTCGGTATCAACCCGCCGGGGTTCGTGGCCCAGGTGGTTGCCTTGGCGTTCGGACTGGCGGCCGCGTCGTTCTTTCCGGTCATCATCCTGGGGATCTTCTCCAAGCGCACCACCAAGGAAGGTGCCATCGCCGGCATGGTGACCGGCATCATGTTCACCGGTGCCTACATCCTCTACTTCAAGAGCCTCCACCCAGAACTGAATACTGCGGATCACTGGTTTCTTGGTATCAGCCCCGAGGGCATCGGCACGCTGGGGATGATGATCAACTTCGCGATCGCCATCGGCGTGTCGCGTATTACGTCCCCTCCACCCGAATCGATCCAACGGATGGTCGAGGAGATCAGGATCCCCCGTGGTGCCGGGGAGCCGCGCGAGATCGGGGCCTGAAGGTTGACGGTGAACGACGGAAGAGGTAAGTGAGATGTGTGCGTGGGCGAGGGGTCGGGCGAGCTGTGAGGATTACGATTTCGAAAGAAGGAGCCGCACCATGAAGGCCACCTGGCAGGGCGCTACCATCGCCGAGAGCGACGACACTATCGAGGTCGAAGGCAACCACTACTTTCCACCCGATTCGGTCAACCGGGACTATCTGTCACCGAGCGACCATCAGAGCCGCTGTCCCTGGAAGGGTTTGGCCAACTACTACACCGTTACGGTCGACGGCGAGGTGAACGAAGACGCAGCATGGTACTACCCCGAGCCCAGCGAGGCCGCCAGTCAGATCGAGGGTCATGTGGCTTTCTGGAAGGGTGTCGCAGTAGCCTGAATTGTCGGTGAACCACCGCCCGTTCTAAGCCGATGAAATCCACCTCGAGTCGGGCGACTGCGTATGCTTGACCCGTGGCATCCGCTTTCTCATTTTCGCCCGCCACCCGCCACCCGCCACCCTATCTTCCTCCTCCGTGCCATACTCTTCCGTCGTGGTCGCAGGAAGACCTGCCAGGTTTAGCTTGGAACCGCTGAGAGCAGGGCTCCGTTCCAGATCAGGAAAACCAGGCCTACGACAGCACCTCATTTCTTGAGACCCCCACAGTGGAGAACCTTCGATGCGCTACGATTTCTTGGTAGACACCTACGCCACCGAACGGCTCAAGGTGCTGAGTACCTGGAATCTGTTTGGGGACGGGGACTTGTCCGTGCGTCCCCGCGACGACGATAGTCGGGGGCGCAGCGTACTGGAACAGATGGTACATCAGTGCGTGTCCGAGGACATCTGGTTCCGCACCATGTTGGGGATCGATGTCCAAGCGCCGCCGTTGCCGGAACACGAAACGCGGTCGGGGTTTGTTTCCCGTTACGGTGAAGATTCTGCTGCACGGCTGATGGCGCTCCAATCCCAGGAGCCTTCATGGTGGGAGGACGATACCGATTTCTTCGAGGTGCGCCGTACTCGCGCCTGGGTCATGGTCCGTCGTATCGCACACACCGCCCATCACCGGGGACAGCAGGCTACCATGCTGCGCATGTTGGGCCGAGATCTCTACAGCACCTACGGTCCCACAGCCGACACCGGAGGCTTGATGCAGGATCATGCCCCAACGGTCTACGCCTTCCCCGACGAAGCAGCCATCTTGGCTGACGGCCCTCTCACGGAATTGCCCGAACCAGTGGATCGAGCCGTCACCGAGCGCCCAGGATCCTGAATGAGATTCTCTGTAGGTTGACGAACGAGGAGGTGAAGTCAGGTTACCGGAACGCCCAACGCCCAACGCCCAACGCCCAACGCACTCCGCACTCCGCACTCAGGAGCCACCATGTCATCCACCCGTCTCACCTTCCCCGGCGCCCACGACGACATCCTGTCGGCGCGCCTAGAGCGACCCGTGGGCCCTATCCGGGCGGCGGCGCTGTTCGCCCATTGCTTCACTTGCTCCAAGGATCTCAAGGCGGTCAGGCGGATCAGCCGCGCTCTGGTCGAAGAAGGAATCGCGGTTTTCTCCTTTGACTTCACCGGACTGGGGGAGAGCGGGGGCGATTTTGCCGACACCAACTTCAGCTCCAACATCGAAGATCTCGAGGCCGCGGCCCGGTTCATGGAGTCGGAGGTCGGTGCCCCGGCATTGCTGGTAGGGCACAGCCTGGGTGGAGCGGCCGTGTTGGCGGCTGCCCATCGGCTAGACAACGTCCTGGCCGTGGCCACCATCGGGGCGCCCAGCGACCCGGCCCACTTGGTGACGACGCTGGAGCGGGCCGCCCCGGAATTGGCGGCCAAGGATGAAGCAGAGGTCACCCTCGCCGGACGTTCCTTCCGCATCAAGAGGCAGTTGCTGGACGATCTCAAGGAACAGCGGCTCATCAAACTGGTGGAAACGCTTGGCCGGCCCCTCATGATTTTCCATTCTCCAGTGGACGAAGTCGTCAGCGTGGACCACGCCGGCGTGCTATACAAGGCCGCCCGGCATCCCAAGAGTTATCTGTCGCTCGACATGGCCGACCACCTGCTGCTGAAGAACCCGGATGACGCCGCCTTCGTGGGCCAGGTACTGGCTGCCTGGGTCAAGCGATACATCCCGCCCCTGGAGGCCGACGCACCACACCGCGATCTGCTGGACGCGGTCGTGGTCGAGGGTGGACCCACCGGATACGACATGCTGATACACGCGGGTCGCCACCATCTGACGGCGGACGAACCGTTGTCGGTCGGGGGCACCGACACCGGACCCAACCCCTACGACTTGCTGTTGAGCGCCGTAGGTGCCTGTACCACCATCACGCTAAGGATGTACGCCGACCGCAAGCAGTGGCCACTCGAAGGAATACGCGCCACCCTGCGGCATAAGAAGGTCCACGCCCGGGATTGCGAAGACTGTGAGTCGGAGAAGGGATACGTCGATCGCATCGATCGGGAACTCACCTTCGAGGGCCCACTCGACGAGGCGCAACGGAAGAGGCTCCTGGAGATTGCCGACATGTGCCCGGTTCACAAGACGTTGCATTCGGAGGTGGTGGTGGATACGAGGGAGGTACGAACGGAGGGCTAAGACGGCTAAGATGGTTTTTCTCCCTCTTAGCCCTCTTAGTCCTCTTAGCCCTTGAATCATTCCCCGCCGACGTCCCGTATGTCCATACGCACACAGCCATCCACGGAGGTACCATGTCCAAACTCTCTCGCATCTTCGGCTGGGCCCTGATATCGCCCGCCATCCTCCTGTTGTTGCCTGCTGAGGCGAGGGCGCAGTCTTACGGGGACCGCCAGGCTGTCGAAGAGGCCGTCCTCGACTATGTCGAGGGGATCTACCTGGTCCAGCCAGAACGTATCGAGCGCAGTGTCAGCAAGGATCTTCGCAAGCTCGGTTACTGGCGTCGGGACAGCTCCGCCGAATACCGGTTGATGCCGATGACATACCAGGAGTTGTATGACCTGGCTGCCAAGTGGAACGCTAACGGCCACGTGGACGCCGAGACGGCTCCCAAGGAAATCGAAGTATTCGATGTGCTGGACAAAACCGCGGTTGCCAAGCTGACCGCCGCGTGGGGCGTGGACTATTTTCAATTGGGCAAGTACGACGGGAAATGGATGATCGTAAATGTGTTGTGGCAGAGCGTGGAGTAGGGCGGACAGGGAAGCAGGCGGTCAGGCGGTAACGTTCGCAGCGGCCCGGTCTGTCGGCTTGTCCCCGACGCACCACGCACCACGCACGACGCACCTATATTCCCTGCCATGTCCCCCGACTCAACTCCCGAGCCTCCCGGCTGGCACCAGCCTGGTTTCATCCCCCTGCCGGGCTACCGGGAATACGCACCCGACGAAATGCTGACGCGGGCGCGAGACTTCCACGCCGAGTTGAATCGCCGCCGGACAATTAGGGATTTCGATTCGCGTGCGGTGTCCCGCAAAGTCATCGAACAGTGCCTGTTGACCGCCGGCACCGCGCCTAGTGGTGCCCATCGGCAGCCGTGGCGGTTCGTCGTGGTGTCGGACCCGGATATCAAACGGCAGATCAGGGAAGCCGCCGAGGCTGAAGAGCGGGAGTTCTATGCCGAACGGGCGCCCAAG
The DNA here is from genome assembly GCA_039656035.1 of Gemmatimonadota bacterium. Lineage (GTDB taxonomy): Bacteria > Gemmatimonadota > Gemmatimonadetes > Gemmatimonadales > GWC2-71-9 > N074bin45. The sequence continues at coordinate 49 of JBDHMR010000130.1, read as the reverse complement.
GAATGGCTCGAAGCGCTTGCGCCGCTGGGCACCGATGCCGACAAGCCTT
>JBDHMR010000129.1:0-5585 GCA_039656035.1 Gemmatimonadota bacterium | reverse complement strand
GGCTGGATCACTACAAGATTCAGCGGGAGAGCGAACAGGCATTCCATGTAGGCACACTCGAGGCCCGTCAGGGGCGCGACAGTCATTTCCATTCGCTGTCGTTCGCCTTGGGCGGCGCGGTGAGCCGGACCAATATCTACACCGTGCTGGACGGCGAAGGCGGCCACGTCACCCTGAACGGCCTCTATGTAGTCCACGGTGATCAGCACGTTGATCACCAAACTCGTATCGAGCACGCACAACCGGACTGTACCAGCCACGAGGTCTACAAGGGAATTCTCGACGACCGGGCCCACGGCGTGTTCAACGGCAAGGTCTACGTCCACCCCATCGCCCAGAAGACCGACGGCAAGCAAACCAACCAGAACCTGTTGATGTCACCCACCGCCAAGATCGACACCAAGCCCCAGTTGGAGATCTACGCCGACGACGTGCGTTGTACCCACGGCGCCACGGTCGGGCAGCTGGACGATCAGGCGATGTTCTACTGCCGCAGTCGGGGACTGGCGCCGGACCAGGCCAAGACGTTACTGACTTACGCCTTTGCCGCGGACGTGCTGGAGCAGATCCCATCACGTCCGGTGGCCCAGTACCTCGAGCGCCTGGTGATGGAGCGCTTCCTGGGGAGCCGGGACAGCTGACGGCGATGAGTGCCCCGTCCGGATTGCCGGGTGCCAACGCCGTGTCGTACGACGTTGGCGTCGTCCGCGCCGACTTCCCCATCCTGGAACAGACGGTTCATGGGCGACCGTTGGTCTACTTGGACAACGCGGCCACCGCGCAGAAGCCCCGGGCCGTCATCGACGCGGTCGACCGCTTCTTCCGCGAGCAGAACGCCAACATCCATCGAGGGGTCCACGCACTGAGCGCCGATGCCACCGTGGCCTACGACGAGGTGCGCGCCAAGGTTCGGGCGTTCATCAACGCGCGGGAAGATCGTGAAATTATCTTCGTGCGCGGCACCACCGAGGCCATCAATCTGGTGGCCCAGAGTTTTGGACGCGGAGCCATCGGTCCCGGCGACGAGATTCTGGTGAGCGAAATGGAGCACCACTCGAACCTGGTCCCATGGCAGTTGTTGGCCGGGCAGGTCGGGGCGGTTGTCAAACCGGCTCCGCTCACCGACGCGGGGGAGCTCAACCTGGACGCGCTCCGAGCCGCATTCACCAGCCGGACGAAACTCCTCGCTGTGACTCACGTCTCCAACGCACTGGGTACGGTCAATCCGATCGCCGAGATCGTGGCCGTGGCACACGCTCATGGAGTTCCGGTGGTCGTGGACGGGGCCCAGGCGGTGCCGCACATCCCCGTGGATGTGACGGCGCTCGATTGTGATTTCTACGCCTTTTCCGGGCACAAGATGTTCGGGCCCACCGGCGTCGGCGTGCTGTACGGCCGTGCCGAGTTGCTGGAAGCCATGCCGCCGTACCAGGGCGGCGGGGGCATGATCGCATCGGTGTCGTTCGAGGGAACCACCTATGCCCCGATCCCGACCCGTTTTGAGGCCGGGACCCCGGCCATCGCCGAGGTACTCGGTCTGGGGCCGGCCATCGACTACATGCTCGATCTGGGCTTCAATGCCCTGATGGCGTACGAGGCGGAACTGGTAGACTACGCCGTCGAGCAGATCGATGCCGTGCCGGGGGTGCGCCTCATCGGAACGCCGGAAGCGCGCGTCGGTGTGGTGAGCTTCGTGATGGACGCAGCGCACCCGCACGATGTCGGCACCGTACTCGACCAGGACGGCATCGCCGTCAGGGCGGGTCATCATTGCTCTCAGCCGGTAATGGACCACTTCGGGGTGCCGGCCACCGTGCGTGCGTCGTTCGCGCTGTACAACACGCCGGTGGAAGTCGACACGCTGGTTCAGGGACTCCATCGCGTCAACGAGATTTTCGGCTGATGGCGGATCTCAACGAGCTGTACCAGGGCGTCATTCTCGATCACAACCGCTCGCCCAGAAACTTTCGTGAGATCGACGACACGCCGCATCACGCCGAAGGACACAACCCGCTGTGCGGTGACAATCTGAAGGTGTGGGTCGAACTCGATGGCGATGTGATCGCCGACGCCAGCTTCATCGGCGACGGCTGTGCCATCTCCAAAGCCTCGGCCTCGCTCATGACCCAGGCGGTCAAGGGCAAGAGCGTGTCCCAAGCCAAGGAACTGTTCGCCAGTTTCCAGAAGCTGGTGACGGGGAAGGCGTCGCCCGAGGAGAGCAAAGAGATACTCGGCAAACTGATCCTGTTTGCCGGTGTGTCGGAGTTCCCCGTACGGGTCAAGTGTGCCAGCCTGAGCTGGCATACATTGAACGCGGCCTTAGAGGACGCCCCCGACGCGGTGACGACGGAGTAGGTGAATAACGAACATCGAACATCGAACATCGAATAACGAACATTCTGTTGGCAAAGAGCAGCAATCAGTGAGCGCCACCCAACGCACGACGCACAACGCACAACGCACTTAATAGCTGGAGATGAAATCATGTACGATCCCGCACTCGTCCAACCCATGCGCGATGAAACCGTTGCCATGGGAATCGAAGAACTCACTACGGTCGCTGAAGTAGACGCGGTCTTCGCCAATCACAGCGGTACCGCGCTGGTGTTGGTCAATTCGGTATGCGGCTGTGCCGCCGGGACGGCTCGGCCGGCGTTGAAGCAGGCGCTGAGCCACGGCGTGACGCCTGGCAACGTCTATTCGGTGTTTGCCGGCATGGATAACGAAGCCACCCAGCGGGCCCGCAGCTACTTCGGTGAGGACTTCCAGCCAAGCTCGCCGTCCATGGCACTGCTGCGCGACGGTGAAGTGGTCATGATGCTGCACCGGCACATGATCGAAGGACGCAGCCTGGAGGATATTGCCGTGGACCTTACGGCTGCGTTCGACAAGCACTGCGGCACAACGGTGTGATGATGAGTGGTCACGTGTTCCATCCCGGCCACCACGAACTGCACGGCATTACCGTGGTGGTCGAGACTTCCGGTGACACCACCTACGTGGGTCGCTTCGACCGGGAGGACGACGAACAAGCCTACCTCAAGGACGTCGGCGTGCACCAAGCGGGATCACAGTCGTGGGAGGAGTACCTCGATCGCACCATGCTTTATGGTGTCAAGGTTGAGCACCGCGACTTGGTTGTGCCGCGTGGGGAGATCACCAGCGTCAAGAAACTGACCGAGGTGGCTCGGAGCTGAGCTGCAGGGGCTATTGGCTGTTTGCCGTTAGCCCCCTGCCGTTAGCTCTTCCAGAAACCTGACCGGGTCGTTCCCGCGCTCGATCACTTCGAGCAACGCCGACCCGACCACCACGCCATCTACATGCGGCGCGAGAGCAGCCACCTGCCGCGCGTTGCGAATGCCGAACCCGGCGCACACCGGTACCGAGCTGTGTCGGGAAACGCGCCCGAGGTAGTCGCCGATTGCCGCGACATTCTCTTCGCCACCGGTCGTCCCGGTCGTCGTGACGGCGTATGCGAACCCAGTGGCGATTGGAAATTTGCAATTGGATGTTGGGGGGGTGTGGGGGTAGTGTTGCGGCAGGGTGGAACGTTTGGAACATTCTTCGGGCATCGCCGTAGATGCGGCTGGATTGAGTGGTAGGTAGACGAGGCCTCTATAAGGAGTAGTGTGTGAGCAAGTCGGTTATTTCGGTGGATCGCGTCACCAAGCGGTTCTCGGGTCACACGGCGGTCAAAGAGTTGTCCCTCGAGGTCCAACAGGGGGCTGTCTTTGGGCTGCTCGGTCCCAATGGTGCGGGCAAGACCACCACCATTCGCATGATCATGGACATCATCCGGCCGGATGAAGGGCGCGTCACGTTATTTGGTGGCGCGGGCACCGGCCGCGACTTGTCTGCCCGGATCGGGTTTCTGCCGGAAGAGCGTGGTTTGTATCCCAAGATGCAGGTGCTGGGACAGCTGGCTTTTCTAGCGGAAATCAAAGGCCTGTCTCGCAAGGACGCCACGCGGCGTGGTGAGGAATGGCTGGATCGTCTGGGCCTGGGCGAGTGGGCCGACAAAAAGATCGAAGACTTGTCCAAGGGGATGCAACAAAAAGTACAATTCATCGGCACGTTGATGCACGACCCCGACCTGGTGATTCTCGACGAGCCGTTCAGCGGCCTGGACCCGGTCAACACCAAAGTCATGAAGGACGTGGTCGTGGATTTCGCCAAACGTGGCAAGACGGTCGTGTTCTCCACTCACATCATGGAGCAAGCCGAGCGGATGTGCGATCACATAGTGATCATCGCCCGGGGCAAGAAAATCGTCGACGGGCGATTGACGGACATCAAGGCGAAGTATGGCAAGAGTCACCTGGCCCTGGAGTTCGTCTCCAACCGCGAACAGGCTGCTCCCATCCTGGAGGATCGAAGTCTGTTCCTCAGCGTCGATGACTACGGCGCTTCGGCCGAGGGCGAAATGGCTCCCGGAGTCGATGGCGACACCGTGCTTCGGGCGTTGGTGAATGCCGGGGTAGGACTGTCGCGATTCGAAGTGGTCGAGCCGTCCCTGCAGAAAATTTTCATCGCCGAGGTAGGCGATAGCGCCGTCACCGCGGCGCGGGAGCCTGGAGATGCATAAACTGTGGGCGGTCATACGCCGCGAATTCGGCGCCAGGGTGCGCACCAAATCGTTCGTCATCACCACCGTCCTGGGGCCGCTGTTGATGGCCGGTTTGATGCTGGCGCCGGCCCTGATGTCGATGAAGGAGTCGTCCGGGCGGCACATCGTCATCGTCGATGGTGGTGACCGGGGCCTGGGCCAGACGGCGCAAACGACGCTCAGGACCAAGTTCCCCGATCACTACACGCTCGAAGTGATGGTTTTCCCCACCGGAGAATCGGAGCGTCTCGAGTCGTTGATCTCCCAGATCGATGCACCGTCGGAGGGAACCGGCACCGCGATCGACGGTGTGGTAGTCCTGGATCCGGCTATGCTGGCCCAGGACCAGATCGCCTACTACGGCAGCAACGTCAGCAGCATGAGCGACATGAGCGACTTGCGTCGAGGTTTGCGGGAAGCTCTGGTGGCCGAGCGACTGGCCGAGCTGGGCGTGAACCTCACGTTGGTGCAGGAGGCGAGCCGGCCATTCTCACTGACGACGGAACGGGTAACCGACGGCGAGCTGACGGGTGAGAGCGGCGAAGCATCCTTCGCCCTCGGCTATGCGATGGCGTTTCTCCTTTACATATCACTATTGCTTTACGGCGTACAGGTGATGAGTGCCGTGGTCGAAGAGAAGACGAAGATCATCGGAGTAGGTAGCGCCGCTTTGGTGCAGTTGAGCCTCTGGGTCGGGACCGCCATGGTGCTGACGACGTTCCGCGCCGAGATCGCGTCGGTGTTCGGCGTGGCCGAAGCCGCCGTCATGGCGGTTCCGATTCCGACAGTCAGCCCCGCACTGTTGTTTGTGTCTCTCTTGTTCTTCACCCTCGGATTCCTGTTATACTCGTCGGCCTACGCGGCCGTCGGTGCCATGTGCAATACCATGCAGGAGACTCAGCAGGCGTCCCTGCCGGTGACGCTCATGGTGATAGTCGCCTTCTTCACGGTGTTCAACGTGCTTGCTGATCCCTCCGGA
>JBDHMR010000128.1:0-5423 GCA_039656035.1 Gemmatimonadota bacterium | reverse complement strand
ACGCCAGCCCACGCCCAAGGAAATCGCCGAGGGTCTCGACATATCCATAGAAGAGGTGCAGAAGACCCTGTCCATTTCCCAGGCCCATCTGTCGCTCGATGCTCCGATGACGCCTGGGGAAGACAACAAACTGCTCGACTATCTCCCGGACACTCAGAATCCGGGACCGGATTCCCCCACGTTCGAACACGCCCTTACCGAGTCGATCCAGGAAGTCCTCGGGACCCTCAAGGAACGGGAAGCCAGGATCCTGCGCCTCTACTTCGGTTTGGACAGCCCTGAACCGATGACGCTCGAGGAAATCGGCAGCCTGTTGGGGATCACCCGAGAGCGGGTCCGCCAGATCAAGGAAAAGGCCCTCAGCCGGTTGCGTCACGTGAGCCGGTCGCGGGCGCTCGAGAGCTTCCTCTCTTCGTGACGGCGGGCGCCTTGCCCGCTCCCCTCTCTCTCCATTAAGCTCCGACAATTCCACGACGCCACGGTGCCCGCGGGTATTCCGTGTTGCCGTTCCGGTGCGTCATCCACCCCAGCCCAACGATCCGATGGCCTCCAACTCTTCGTTCGACATCACCACCGGCGTCGACCTGCAGGAAGTCGACAACGCCGTCAATCAAACTCGCAAGGAATTCCAGCACCGCTACGATTTTCGTGGCGTCGAGTACACCTTCGAACTCGACCGTGACGCCAGCGAGGTACGGATCACGGCAGCCGACGAGTTCCACATGACGGCTCTCATCGACGGGCTGCAGGGGAAGTTGGTCAAGCGAGGCGTCTCACTGAAGAACGTCCGCGTCGGTGATATCGAGCACGGCGCGGGGCAATCCGTGCGGTGTACGGTCCACCTGGCCCAGGGTATCGAACAGGATACCGCCAAGCGCATCGTCAAGTTCATCAAGGACGACAAGACGCTGAAGAAGGTCCAGGCCGCCATTCACGGCGACCAGGTGCGAGTTACCGGCCCGAAGAAGGACGTCTTGCAGGACGTCATGCAGAGCCTCCGCGAGGAAGACTTCGGTGTCGAACTGGAGTTCGGCAACTACCGCTGAATGCGTTCTCTCATGCCCCGCGTCGTCGGAGGGCCGGTCCTTGCCGTGCTCTGGGCCTGTGGTGGGGCACCCGCTCCGGCCGACCCGGACCCAGCGCCGCCACCAGGCGGTCCTGTCCCCGAGGCCGTTGGCCCGGCTCCCGTTGCACCGCAGCCCGAATTTCCTGCACTTCCCCAGGGCCTGCAGCCGCCCGATACGGTAGTTAGCCATGTGGACGTTCGGATCGGCCTGCACGTCGGCGCCGGACGGACCGACATCGGCGGCGGCGACGCGCTTGTGGTGGCCAACCCCGCCGGCCAGGAACTCAGCCGAGTCGACGACGGGCGTTCGTGGCAGGTGACCGTCGCGGGACAGTTGGTGGGCCTGGAGTCGGCCGAACGAGGATCGTTGCTGGCGGACGACATGCTGGTCTTTCGTCCGTCGGTACCAGGGCGGTTCGTGCGGGTGGCCGGCCGGGACTATCGAGGAGAGGTGTGGGTGTTCAGGGACAGGACGGGCCTGACGATCGTCAACCGGCTGGGCATCGAGTCCTACCTCGCCGGCGTGGTGCCCCTCGAGATTGGTTCACGCCAGCCCGAAGAAATCGAAGCGATCAAGGCCCAGGCGATCGTGTCCCGTACCTTCGCCATACGCAATATGGGCCACTGGCGTAAGGAGGGTTTCGATTTTAGGCCGACGGTGGCCGACCAGGTATACGGTGGCGTGAGAGCGGAGCAGCCGCTTGCCTGGCAGGCGGTCCGCGCCACCCGCGGGACGATCATTACCTACAACCGGGTACCCATCGACGCCTTCTTCTTCTCCACCTGCGGCGGCGAGACGGCCGAGGGCACGGAAGTGTTCCGCAACGCGCGGCGCAGGTACCTCGTCTCCGTGCGCGACGTGGACGGATCCGGCCAGGCGTACTGCCGCATCTCGCCCCGGTTCCGGTGGCGGGAAACGTGGTCCGGCGACCAGGTCGCCCGCACCTTGCGACGAACGCTGCCGGCGCAGACCGGGACCAACGCGGCTGACCTCGGTGTATTGGAGAACATGCGTGTGGCCGATCGCACCGGATCCCACAGGGTGGCACGGCTCGCCGTTGAATTCGAGCAACGTGCCGTCGCGGTCGACGGCCCGGCGGTTCGCCGGGTGCTGCTGCGGCCCAATGGCGGCATTCTTCGAAGCAATGCCTTCTCGCTCGACGTACGGCGTGAAGGCGGCCGGGTCACGCAGGTGGTCGCAGACGGCGCCGGGGCCGGGCACGGGGTGGGACTGTGCCAGTGGGGCACCATTGGACGCGCCCGGGCCGGTCTGGGACACTCCCGGATTCTGGCCAGCTACTTTCCGGGAACTACGTTGGAGCAGCTACAATGACGCATTCGACTCGAGCCCTGATCTTGGTGGCTGGCTGTCTCACCGTCCCCATGGTGAGCCAGGCGCAAAGCACCCTGGAACAATTCACCTACGACAGTGTTGGTTTTCGTGGGATCCAGGTTGGTGTTGGCGCTATGTGGAGCAATAAGGTAGAGACGACGGCTCAGTACAGCCTCCAGGTCCACCTGGGGGAGATTGCCCCCAAAGTGCGTTTCATGCTCGGCGCCAGCTATTTCAAGGCCGATCTCAGCGACGAGGAAATCAGCCGGCTGGAGGCTGGGATTCTGCAGCTGGTCGACGATCCATCTGGGACTGCCACGGTCGATCTGGGCCAGGTCAAGTGGCAGGACATAGCCTTTGCCGGTGACGTCCAGTACCTCATCCTGGGGGGCGGCGCCCGTCGATGGCAACCCTACGTGGGCGGGGGATTCTCTTTCCACTTCCGTAACGGATCGGGCGACCGGATATCCGGCACGGTGGTGGAGGACAATCTCGATCAACTGCAGATCGGGCTTGATCTCACCGCGGGGACCGACGTGCTGCTGACGCGGTCGCTGGTGTTGAACCTCGGGGTACGCGGAGTACTGACGGGGAATCTCAACACCCTTACCTTGGGGGTGGGGCTTGGCTATCGTGTGCCGTAGGAGGCGCGCATGACGGAGCGAGTAAGGGTCGGAATCATCGGGGCGGGAGCCATCGTGCAGGTGGCTCATCTTCCGGTGCTGCGGCGGATAAAGAACGTCGACTTGGTTGCCATTTGCGACTCGGACCTTCCCAAGGCCCGGGTCGTTGCCGACCGCTTCAAGATCACGGACGCGTTCGACGACATCGAAGAGGTGCTGCAGTACGAGGAGCTCGACGTGCTGCTCATCTGCACGCCCAACCATCTCCACGAATCTCACATCCTCGCGGCGCTCTCCCGCGGACTGCACGTCCTGGTGGAGAAGCCGCTGGCCACCTCGGTGGACAGCGTCAAGCGCATCACAAATGCAGTCAACAAACACGACCGTGTCTTGATGGTGGGCATGAACCACCGCTACCGCCCGGACGTCGAGATAGTTCGCGGCTTCGTGCAGAGCGGGGAACTCGGGGCCATCGAGAGCATCCGTGGCAGCTGGCACGTGTTCAAGCCCAGCCGGTCGCAACTGGGTTGGCGGCTCAAGCGTGAGCTGTCCGGCGGCGGTGCCATGCTCGACCTGGGCTTGGCCATTCTCGACCTGGGATTGTGGCTGGCCGGCAACCCGGCCCCCAAACGCGTCACCGCGTCGTTCGGCAAGAGCGCCGCTGATGGGCCCGTCGAGCAGGCCGGCAGCGCCTACATCGTCTGCGAATCGGGCCCGTCGATCTTCCTGGATGTCACTTGGAATCATATCGGCGCGGGCGAGCGGTTCGGGGTGGGACTGCGCGGCTCGAAGGGTTCCGCCAGCATCAATCCCCTGACGGTGTGGAAGAAGATGCACGGGGCTCCCATGGACGTGTCACCCTCGGGCGCCGGCAGCCGCGAAAACGCCTTCTCCGCGTCGTACCGTGCTGAATGGGCCCATTTCCTGGCCGCCATCCGCGGCGAGGCAGCAGCGCCGCCGTTACAGGACTACCTCACCCTCCACAAGGTCATCGACGCCATCTATCGCTCCGCCGCGAGCGGGCGAGAAGTGAAGTTGTGACCCACCGGGGCCGGACCTGGTCCGGCCGCGTAATCGGGGCACTGGCGCTCACCGCATTCCTCGCCGGTGTGCCACCGCTGTACTCCCAACAGCCGGCTACCGATACTGCAGCTGTCGCTGGAGAGCATCTGACAGTCCGCTTGATCACTGCCGGACCGGGCAGTGAAGTGTGGGAACTGTTCGGTCACAATGCCATCTGGATCAAGGACCAAACCACCGGGCGTGAAATCGTCTATGACTACGGCCGGTTCGATTTTGCCGAGCCCGGGTTTCTTTCGAGGTTCGTCAAGGGCCGGATGTTGTACTGGATGGGGGCCGCCGATCCCCGGGGCATGATCTCGGCCTACATCAGGCGGGATCGCACGGTGTGGGTTCAGGAACTGAATCTCCCGCCGGCGGCACGCGCAGAACTTCTGCGGTTTCTCGAACACAACGTCCTGGAAGAGAACCGCTACTACCGCTACGACTACTATTTGGACAACTGCTCGACCCGGATCAGGGATGTCCTGGACATGGTCGTCGGCGGCGCCATCAGCGCCCAGTCGGCCGACACGGTTCCCGGCTCGACCTGGCGGTCCCTCTCCGACCGGTTGCTCGCGCCCGACCCTCTCGCCTACACCGGAACCAAGCTGGGACTCGGCAGCCCAACCGACCGGCCCATCTCCCGCTGGGACGAGATGTACGTCCCCATGAGACTCCAGGAGTACGTCCGTTCGGTGCAGATCGAGGGATCAGACGGGGAACTGATCCCGCTGGTGCGGAGCGAGGAGGTCATTTACCAGGGATCCGGACCACCGGAGCGGAGCGAGCCGCCCGGATGGTACATCATCTACCTGGCAATCGGGTCGGTGTGGGCGGCTTTGATGGTGTGGTGCGCCGGGCTCGCCCGGAAGGGCGGGCGGCTGGGCCGGGTTGGCTTCGGGCTGGTGGCCGGGGTCTGGGCGCTGGTGGCTGGACTCGGTGGCAGTCTATTGATGTTCCTCTGGTTCGGCACCGATCACCTGATGACCCGCGCCAACGAGAACGTACTGCAATTGAATCCGCTCGCGCTGCTGCTCCTGGTGGTGGTGCCGCTGGCGCTGGCGTCCGATCGATGGAGCAAGCCGGCCGTCCTCATTGCCGGTTTGGTGGCCGCCGGTTCGCTGCTCGGTGCCGCCTTCAAAATCCTTCCTGCGTTCGACCAGGCCAACTGGCAAGTCATCGCTCTCGCGGTTCCGATCAATGGTGCGCTGTGGGCCACGGTCCGGCATCTACTGCGACACTCCGCATCACAGGGAAGCGCGCCGGCTGAATCCTGAGCACGCCGATCATCCGGCATCTGTCATCTGACATCTGACATCTCATAAATCCGCGTGTGAAC
>JBDHMR010000127.1:0-5437 GCA_039656035.1 Gemmatimonadota bacterium | reverse complement strand
TGGTCGGGTTCTGAAAATACCGAACTCGGGGCCCCGAGTTCGGTATTTTCAGAACCCGACCAGAGCATTAGATTTGTGAGTCCGGACCGCACACCCACCGACCTCCGCTGCCTTCGGACCAAGATCCTCCACTCGGCCGCACTTCGGCCTCCACTGGCTTACCCAGGAGCAGCGATATGAACCCCACAGTCGCTAAAGGACGCGCCGGAATGGTCAAGAAGAACGCCAAGAGCATCGAAGACCTTCTGTCCGAGCGGGAGCAGTTCACCATGTGGCTCAGCCGGTTGGACGAGAACGCAGACCAGGCTTCGGACAAGGTGCGGGACAAGATTCGGGGCGACTACCAGACCCGGCTCGAAGCCATAATGGAGGAGCTCGGCTCGCACAGCGATAGCATCGCCGAGCAATTGGCCGACCACCGCGGCACCCAGGAAGACCTTACCGCCCGGGAAACCAGTGCTCGTGAAGAACGGGCCGAGGCGGAGATGAGGCATACGGTCGGCGAATACGACGACGACGAGTGGAACAAGCTCAAGGAGATGGCCGACGAGCAGCTGGAGAAGATCGGTAGCGATTTGACCGGGGTGACGGATGAAATAGAACGCCTGGCAGGCGTTCAGGCGCTGATCGCTTCGCGGCCGGCGCCCGAAGAGGAGCCGGCTGTCGACGAGGAAACCTCCGCAGAAGCGGATGAGTCGGTAATTTCCATCAGCGCGGGCGATGATGCCGATAGCGAAGAGGGTGAGGAAGGCGCCGCCATGGGTGCGCCCAAGTTCACACCCCGGGGCGCAGACACCGGCGGTAAATCCAGCCCACCGCGGACCCTCCGGTTTCCCGGCGCGGACGTCAAGGAGGATTCGCTCAACGAACTCGATTTCCTCAAGTCAGTATCCGATGAGGAGTCAGCTGGCGCCGCCACGGAGGAGGAGCCTGCCTCGGCCGAGCCCGAGAGTGCTCCCGACGTGGCCCCTTCAGCCACCGACACGGACAGCGGAGGTCAGACTCAGACCAAGACGCTCAAGTGCGCTGAATGCGGGGAACTGAATCGCCCGACCGAGTGGTATTGCGAGCGGTGTGGTGCCGAACTGGCGTCGTTGTAGCGGTCTGCCAATGGCAGGGTAGGCCGGAAACACGAAAGGGCGCCTCGAGGGCGCCCTTTGCGGTTACCGGAGGATGGTGCCGGTGTCAGGTCATGCCGGCGACGGCCTTGTGCAGCCGGCTCTTTTGCCGGTTGGCGGCGTTATGATGGATCAGGTTCTTGCTGGAGGCCCTGTCGATGATGACCTCGGCCCGCTTGAGGGCCACAGCAGCTTCGTCCTTGCTGGCCGCCTGGCGGACCTTCTTGATGGCGGTGCGAAGCTCGCTCCGCTGGACCCGGTTGTGCCGGGTGCGGGATTCGGTTTGACGCTGGCGCTTCTTGGCGGACTTGATCTGCGGCACGGCACCCTCTTGATGACTAGTCAGAACTGTAACGCCCGCTATCCGGACGAGCATGAAAAGATAGAAACCAGACATGCCATCGTCAAGTGGGGCAATGCTTTGACTTGCCCGGCCCCGCGGTATAACTTGCGCGCGGTCCGGGCCGGAGGCCATCGGGCCCGGCGCACGGCGGCCGTCGCTTTCATCCCGGGAATCCCTCTATGACCGATACCATCCAGGCCACGGCCCCGGCTGTCCCTGGAGAAGGCGGGTTCGTCGTCCGCCTGGATGGATTTTCGGGGCCGCTCGACCTGTTGCTGCATCTTCTGCGCGAGCAACAACTAGAAATCGCCGACATCCCCATCGCCGCCATCGCCGACCAGTTCCTCAAGACCATCGACGAGTTGGAGCTCAACGAGGCCGCGGACTACCTCGAAATGGCCGGCAGGTTGCTTCGTCTGAAAGTCCAGATGCTGCTGCCGCGTCACGGCGACGAGGAAGGCTGGGAGGATCCGCGGGCCGAACTGGTAAGGCGGCTGTTGGAGTATCAGCAGGTCAAGGAAATCTCCTTGTGGATGGAGCAGGGCATCGAGCACCGGGCGGCACGATTGGGTCGGGGCTATCTCCCGCCGGCACCCGAGGTACCGGAGCTGCCGCTGACGTTCGAGTTGCTCGAACTGCTGCAGGCGGTCGAACGAGTCATCGGTGGCATCCCCACGCCGGTGCTGCACCAGGTGGTGCCCCGTCCGCTCAACGTGGAGGCCGCCACGGCCAGGATCGAGGCGCTGCTGCGAGAGCGTCCGCGGATCTCCTGGCTCGATACCCTGGGGCCCAAACCGACACTCACCGACGTTCTGTCCACCTTGCTGGCCCTCTTGGAGATGGCCCGGCGTGGTGTGGTATGGATCGTCCAACCGGCGCCGTTTGCGCCTATAGTCATTGCCCGTGAATCCACTGAACCAATTAATTGAAGCAGCGCTGTTCTCGGCGGCCCGTCCCGTGACCGTCGAAGAACTCGCCGCCCTCGACCCGGATGCCAGCGTCGCCGACGCCAGGTCGGCGCTCGACCAGCTACGCGAGACCTACGATTTCAATCAACACGCCGTCGAGATCGTTGAACTGGCCGGAGGCTACCAGATCCTGACCCGTCCTCAGTTCGCGGCCGCCCTCGAGCGGGCGCAACTCCACATCAGGACGCCGAAGTTGACCGCGGCTGCCCTGGAAACGATGGCCGTGATCGCCTACCGGCAGCCGGTGGGGAGGGCCGAAATCGAGGAGATTCGCGGGGTATCCGCCGGCGGCGTTCTCAGGACGCTGCAGGAGCGAGGGCTGATAGAGGTCGTCGGTCGGAGCGAGGGCATGGGCCGGCCCATGCTATACGGTACCACCATGCACTTCCTCGAAATGCTGGGCCTCACCGACCTCACCGACCTCCCGCGGGCGGACGAACTGACCATTGCCCTCCAGCCACCGAAACCGCTGGAGCCGGAGGACGACGACGCGGAAGCGTCGGTACCGGCTGAATCATGACCGAGATGCGGGTGCAGCGGGCCCTGGCCCAAGCGGGCGTCGCATCCCGGCGGGCGGCTGAGGAACTCATCCGCGACGGCAAGGTCCGGGTGGACGGAAAAGTCATCGGCCTGGGAGCCAAGGTCGATCCCACCACCCAGCGGATCACGGTCGGGCGCCGCGCGGTGGTCATCCAACCCAGACGCTGGATCCTGTTCCACAAGCCGCTAGGCGTGGTGACCACCGCCAACGACGAACGCGGGCGTCCCACCGTGTTCGATTACCTCCAGAACCCGGCGGGATTGGCCTACGTGGGCCGACTGGACGTGATGACCACGGGGCTGTTGTTACTCACCAACGACGGTGAAGCGCTTCACCGGCTGACTCATCCACGATACCGCATCCCCCGCCGCTACTCGGTGCTGGTTCACGGCGCCGACACGGCCACCCTGCAGAACCTGATGAAGCGACGTATCGTTATAGATGACAGGCCCGTGATGCCGGTCAGGGTGAGCATCCGGCCGGGGCGCCGCGGACGCAGCATCATCGACGTCACGCTTACGGAGGGAAGGAACCGTATCGTGCGCCGCTGGTGCGAAGCCATGGGCACCAAAGTGGAGCGCCTGGCCCGGCTGTCGTACGGCCCCATACGGCTGGGCAAGCTGCCCGTGGGCCAATCGCGTCCGCTGGAGCCGAAGGAAGAGGTGGCCCTGTATCGGGCGGTGAGCCTTGATGTGCCTGGAGATTTGAAACAGAGCCGTTCGGGAGTTCGTCGGTGACAGGACTCCATGGGGGACGTAGATGAGCAGCACCAAGATCGAGACGGACATCCAAAGCACCCAGGAATTCACCCAGATGCAGGCGGCCCTGGCTCAGGTCGGCCTGCGCGTGGTCGGGCAGGAGAGGATGGTCGAACGGCTGCTCATCGGCCTCGTCACCGGCGGGCACGTGCTGCTCGAGGGCGTGCCCGGTCTGGCCAAGACGCTGGCGGTCAGCACCCTGTCCGAGATCATTTCGGTACAGTTCTCCCGTATCCAGTTCACCCCCGACCTGCTCCCCGCCGACTTGATCGGTACCATGGTGTTCAATCCGAAGACCCAGGACTTTTCGGTCAAGAAGGGACCCATCTTCGCCAATATCGTCCTGGCGGACGAAATCAACCGGGCGCCGGCCAAGGTGCAAGCCGCCCTGCTCGAGGCGATGCAGGAACGGCAAGTGACCATCGGCGGAACCACCTTTCCTCTAGACGAACCGTTCCTGGTGCTGGCAACGCAGAACCCCATCGAGAGCGAAGGCACCTACCCCTTGCCCGAGGCCCAACTCGACCGGTTCCTGATGAAGGTGCGGGTCGGCTATCCCACTCGCGACGAAGAGCGTGAGGTGCTGGCCCGGCTCGGTGGCGACCAGGTCATACCTGTCGAGGCCGCGCTGACCCCCGAATTGATCCGGCAGGCCCGGGCGGATATCGCGGAGCTCTATCTCGACCAGAAACTGGCCGACTACATCGTCGATCTGGTGCGCGCCACGCGGACTCCGGAGGAAATCGGCCTCAAGGATCTCAAGCCGCTGGTCGCCTTCGGGGCGTCTCCCCGGGCCACGCTGGCACTGGCCCGGGCCTCCAGAGCCCACGCGTATATCCGCGGGCGGAACTACGTAATTCCCGAAGACATTCGCGCGCTGGCCCCGGACGTGTTGCGCCACCGTATCGTGCTGACGTTCGAAGCCGAGGCCGAAGACATGGACAGCGACGACATCATCACCCGCGTGCTCGACACGGTCGAGGTCCCTTGAGCGTCTCCTGATTGTATGCCAGCTGTTCCACCTGAAGTTCTCCGTCAAGTCAAAGGCATCCAGCTCCGTACCCGGGGGTTGGTAGGGACACTGTTCGCCGGGGAATACCGCTCGGTGTTCCGGGGACAGGGCATGGAGTTCGCCGAGGTCAGGCCCTACGTCCCGGGTGACGATTACCGGAACATCGAGTGGAACGTCTCGGCCCGGCTGGCCACACCCTTCGTCAAGACCTTCACCGAAGAGCGTGAACTGACGTTGTTGTTGATCGTCGATCAGTCCGGCTCAACCCGGTTCGGCAAGCCGGTTACCAAGGCCGCGCTCGCCATTGAAGTCGCCGCCGTCTTGGCTCTGGCCGCCGCCCGACACAACGATCGCGTCGGCGCGTTGCTGTTCAGCGATTCGGTGGAACGGGTCATTCCGCCGCGCAAGGGACGGCGCCACGCCCTCCGGGTAATCCGCGACATGGTGGCGTTCGAGCCCAAAGGCAAACGCACCGACCTCGCCGCGAGTCTCACATATGCCAGCCGGCTGCTGCACCACAGGAGCATCGTGGTCGTCCTGTCGGACTTCCTCGCCACCGGCTGGGAGCGTCCCCTCAAGTCGCTGGCGTCCCGCAATGATGTGGTGGGCATCATGGTGGACGACCCGCGCGAGCGGGAACTGCCCGAGACCGGATTGATCGAATTGCGCGACGCGGAGTCTGGGCGCCACGTGCTGG
>JBDHMR010000126.1:0-5711 GCA_039656035.1 Gemmatimonadota bacterium | reverse complement strand
AAGCTCTTCATGCTGCAGACTCGCCGCGGGCAGCGCAGCGGTCAGGCGGCCATCAAGATCGCCTGCGACATGGTGGACGAGGGATCTATCACCCAGGAAGAGGCCGTGGCCCGAATTCCGCCAAACGACCTCGATCAACTGTTGCACCCTAGAATCGACTCCACCGCCACCCTGGATCTTCTGACCACGGGCCTCCCCGCCTCGCCGGGGGCCGCCAGCGGCACGGCGGTGTTTGACGCAGACGAGGCGGAAACACTGGTGGTCATCCTGATTCGGCGAGAGACCAATCCTGAAGATTTCCATGGCATGGTCGCGGCCAAGGCTATTCTCACCGCCCGCGGCGGGATGACCTCTCACGCCGCCGTCGTGGCGCGCGGGATGGGCAAGCCGTGTGTGTCCGGTGCCCAGGAAATCACCGTGGACGAAGAGCGCAACTGCTTTGCCGTAAACGGTCGAGAAATCAACAGAGGTGAGTGGATAACCGTCGATGGCTCGGCCGGTAAGGTCTACGTCGGCCAAGCGGCCTTGGTGGAACCGGAGTTGGATTCAGACTTCACCCGCTTGATGGAATGGGCAGACGACCTTCGGCATCTGCAGGTCCGTGTCAACGCCGATACGCCGGCCGACACCCACCGCGGCCGGGATTTCGGAGCGGAGGGGATCGGGCTCTGCCGAACGGAGCACATGTTCTTCGAAGGCGACCGACTCTCGGCCATGCGTGAAATGATCGTGGCCCAGAGCCGAGAGGGACGCACCCGCGCGTTGACCAAGATCCTTCCGATGCAGCGCGGTGACTTCGAAGCCATCTTCCGCGCCATGGAAGGCTACCCGGTCACAATACGCCTCCTCGACCCGCCGCTGCACGAGTTCCTTCCCACTAATCCGGATGACATCGCCTCCCTGGCGGAGGAGTTGGGCAAGACTCCCACCGAGATGCAACATATCGTCGATGGACTGGAGGAAGTGAACCCCATGCTGGGCCTGCGCGGGTGCCGCCTGGGGATCATGTATCCCGAAGTTACCGAGATGCAGGCGCGAGCCATCTTCGAAGCTGCCTGCACGGTTGCCTCTCGCAAGGGCCGGGTCATGCCCGAAGTCATGATCCCGCTTACTGCCACCGTGGTAGAATTCCGCACGCAGGCTTTGATCGTCCGGCGAGTGGCCGAGGAAGTGTTCCGCGAACGGCAGATCACCGTCCCCTACCTGTTGGGAACCATGATCGAGCTTCCCCGGGCGGCGCTCACGGCGGACGAAATCGCCCGCGAGGCGCAATTTTTCTCGTTCGGCACCAACGATCTGACGCAAACTACCTGGGGCCTGTCACGCGACGACTCGGCGCGGTTTCTGCCGTATTACCTGGAGCACAACATCATCGACAACAACCCATTCGAGGTTCTCGACCGTGAGGGCGTAGGCAAACTGATTCAGATGGCCACCGAGTTGGGCCGCAAGACGCGTCCCGATCTCAAACTCGGCATCTGCGGTGAACACGGCGGCGAGCCTTCCGCGGTTGCGTTCTGCGACCAACTGGGAATGAACTACGTGTCGTGCTCCCCATACCGGGTCCCCATAGCCCGTCTGGCCGCAGCGCAGGAAGCACTGGCGCAACGGGGCACCATGGACCGTACCAGGGCTACGGTGTAGGCAGCGGGGGCAGCCCAAACTACTCCATGGGTCATGACGCCAACGTACGACGCACGACGCACAACGCACCCCTATGAACCGCAACGACATGCTCGGCCGCGTGGCCGACAGGCGTACGCCGTGGGACGTCCTCGTCATTGGGGGCGGAGCTACTGGAGTCGGGATTGCCGTGGATGCCGCGTCACGGGGATACGACACCGTTCTCCTGGAACAGAACGACTTCGGTAAAGGGACCTCCAGCCGGTCGACCAAACTGATCCATGGCGGCGTCCGGTACCTGCAGCAGGGCAACATCTCGTTGGTGCTGGAATCTCTCAAGGAACGGGGGATCCTGCGCGACAACGCCCCCCATCTGGTACACGATCTCCGCTTTGTCGTCCCCAACTACGATTGGTGGGAAACTCCGTTCTACGGAATCGGGATGAAGGTCTATGACGCCCTGGCCGGGAAGTACGGTTTTGGGGCGTCGAAGATCCTTTCCCGCGAAGAGACTCTATCGTTCATACCCACGTTGAAAACCGACGGGCTTCGCGGGGGAGTGCAATACTTCGATGGACAGTTCGACGACTCGCGGTTACTGATAGCATTGGCGCGCACGGCGGCGCGGCAGGGGGCCGCCTTGGTGAACTACGCCCGGGTCGACCGGCTGCTGCGAAGTACCGCGGGATTCGTCGAAGGCGTTGTGGCCGTAGACCTCGAGAACGGAACCGAACTCGAGTTGCGGGCCAAGGTAGTCATCAACGCCACCGGACCGTTCAGCGACAGCATTCGGCGCATGGACGATCCATCGGCGCGAGCCATCATCGCTCCCAGCCAGGGCGTACACGTCGTTCTCGACCGGTCGTTCCTCTCGGGTGAAAGCGCCATAATGGTGCCACACACCCGGGATGGCCGAGTGATGTTCGCCATCCCATGGCACGGGCACGCTCTCATCGGCACCACCGACACGCCGCTCACCGACATCCCGCTCGACCCGGTACCGTTGGCCGACGAGATCGAGTTCATTCTCGACACCGCGCGAGACTACCTGCAACGCCCGCCCGGTGAGAGCGACATCCAGAGCGTCTTCGCCGGAATCCGCCCTCTGGTCCGGGAGGGAGGCGACGAGGAGGACACGGCTTCAATTTCGCGCGACCACACTCTCCTCGTGGCCCAGTCAGGCTTGGTCACCATCTGCGGGGGCAAGTGGACCACGTATCGCCGGATGGCGGAGGAATGCATCACGCTGGCCGCCACCATCGGCGGCCTGGAAGAACAGCCCTGCGAGACCCAGGAACTCCGCATCCACGGCTATCATCAACACGCGGAGAAGTTCGGAAGCCTCGAAGTCTACGGCGCAGATGCGCCGGCCCTGGAAGACTTGATGCGTGACAACCCCGAACTACAGGACCGGCTGCACGAAGATCTTCCCTACCGCGCGGGAGAAGTGGTCTGGGGAGTACGGCATGAAATGGCCCGTACAGTAGAAGACGTACTCAGCCGCCGAACCCGTTCTCTCTTGCTAGACGCCCGAGCCGCCATCGCCATGGCTCCGACCGTGGCATCCCTAATGGCCGCAGAGATGGGCCACGACTCCGCCTGGAAAACACAGCAGGTCGAGACATTCACGGCGTTGGCAAAAACGTACCTGCCGTGAGTCGTCAGTTTCCAGTTTCCAATTGCCGATCGCCCATAGCCCCTAAACAGCCCCATAAGCCAACATCGTATCCGCCACTTTCACGAACCCCGCAATATTGGCCCCCTTGCTGTAGTTGATGTATCCACCCTCGCCGTTGCCGTGAGCTACGCACTGATCGTGAATGGTGCGCATGATCGCCTGCAGCTTGTTGTCGACTTCCTCCCGGGACCACGTCAATCGCAGGGCGTTCTGACTCTGCTCCAAGCCTGACACCGCGACACCGCCGGCGTTGGCCGCCTTGGCCGGTGCGAACAGCACTTCCGCCTTGATGAAGGCGCGCACTCCCGGAAGTTCCGTCGGCATATTGGCCCCCTCCACCACGGCCTTGACCCCATTGGCAATGAGCGCCTCCGCTTCGTCCGGGTCGATCTCGTTCTGGGTAGCACACGGGACGGCCACGTCACTGGGGACGTGCCATGGCCGCTGACCCTCGTGGAATTCGACGCCGAAGTGTTCGGCGTACTCCTGAATCCGGCCTCGGCGAACCTCCTTGAGTTCCATCAGCCACGCCAGTTTTTCCTCGTCGAAACCGTCCCGGTCGTAGATGAACCCGTCGGAGTCGCTGGCCGTCACCACTCGGGCGCCGAGGTCGAGAAGTTTTTCGATGGCATACTGGGCCACGTTGCCCGACCCCGAAACGGTGCACACCTTCCCCTTGAGGCCGTCGCCCTTGTGGGCCAGCATGCTTTGCAGAAAGTAGATCGCCCCGTAGCCCGTAGCCTCGCGTCTGATCAGACTGCCGCCATAGGACAGTCCCTTGCCGGTCATGACGCCGACCCAGCGATTCATGATCCGCTTGTACTGCCCGAACATGAAACTGATCTCTCGCGCCCCGACCCCGATATCGCCCGCGGGGATGTCGGTGTCCTCGCCGATGTGGCGGTGGAGTTCGGTCATCAGGGACTGGCAGAATCGCATTATCTCGCGATCGGACTTCCCCTTGGGGTTGAAGTTGGCTCCACCCTTGGCGCCGCCCATGGGAAGACCCGTCAGACTGTTCTTGAACACCTGTTCGAATCCCAGGAACTTGAGAATGCTCTGGTTGACCGACGGGTGGAAGCGCATACCACCCTTATAGGGACCGATGGCGTTGTTGAACTGGACGCGCCAAGCCCGGTTGGCCCTAAAGCGGCCTTCATCGTCCTCCCAAGTAACCCGGAAAATGACGATCCGATCCGGTTCGGTCATCCGTTCCAGGATACCGGCCTCCCGGTATTTCGGGTGGGCGGCGATGAACGGCAGCACCGATTCCGCCACCTCCCGGGCCGCCTGATGGAATTCGATCTCGTGGGGATTCCGGCGTACGAGGCCGGCCATGAACTCTTCCAGATCGACTTGGTACTCACCCAACATGGGTCTGCCCTTTCTTGGTTACGTGTGCTGGTGGGTACGGCCATCCGAGGCTGCATCGCGCAGGTCCGCCAGACCGCTCAGTAGCTGGCGCAAGACCTCACCCGAGAACGCGCCTCTGAGGTCTCGTTCCAGGTGAATCACCACCGCCAGCCCCGCATGGTGGCGGCGGATCCCTTCACGAGTGATACCCGCCAGAACGGTACGCCTGTCTTGCGGGTCGATGATGCGGGTAAGGAGGCCCCGGCGCTGGAGACGATCAGCCAACTGGGTGACGTTTGACCGGCTGCAATCCAGGAGTTCCGCCAAGCGTCCCAGGGACACCGGACCGCTCAGTCTGACCAGGTGGTCCAGCAATTCAAGTTGCGGAAGCGAGATATCGACGGCCTCGAGACGCTGCTGTAGGAGATCATCGGTCTCTCCGGCGGCTTCGCGCACGTAATTCACGATAGTGGGCCCCTGAATGGCGGGTAATCGTATATAAGTCATATATGAATAATCTATATCTTAATTATTAATATTCAAGGGACAATTCATCGCTTCCAGGCACTGTTTCGACGTAGCGAGGGCCTACTACCTTTGATATATGCCTGCTATCGTCGAATCCCATCCACATGACGCTCCGGCCCTGACCGCTATCGCCCACTCCGCCAAGGCTCACTGGGGCTATCCCAAGGAATGGATACTCGCGTGGCGGGACGACCTGACCCTCGATCAGGCGTACATCCAGTCACACGACGTCCACGCCATTCGGGATCAGGACAGGCTGCTCGGCTTTTACAGCCTGGTAATGCTGGATTCCGTTGAGCATCGATGGGAGCTCGACCACTTGTGGGTCATCCCCGAAGCCATGGGACGGGGGCTCGGCAGGGCCCTGTTCGAGCACGCCATTGCCCATGCCGGGAGAAGGGGCGCCCGTCGACTCCGGATTCTGAGCGATCCCCACGCCGAAGCGTTCTATCAGCGAATGGGGGCCAGAACCGTGGGCAGGGTCGATGCCACCATCTGCGGGGTCGAGCGCTGGTTGCCGGAAATGGAG
>JBDHMR010000125.1:0-5867 GCA_039656035.1 Gemmatimonadota bacterium | reverse complement strand
TAGCAGTGCCTGACGTGCTGACTCGTGGCTCCGATGCCATCGCGCCGGCGCCTTCCGAAGAATCTTCCGGACCGCCGGGTGTCGACGTGTTGGCGCAGTATCTCCCTCGGCTGCCGCAGCCGGTAGAACCACCAAGAACCGTCCGCTTCGAGCCGGTCGACTAGCACTATGGATACCATTCGCGTCTTCATTGACGAAGCACCTCTGACGATACCCGCGGGCTCGACAGTCCGTGAGGCAGTGACGGTTCACGATGCGGCCCTGCTGGACCCGCTCAACGGCGGCCGGGCGTATGTCACGGATGGCCGGGGGGTCAGGCTCGAACCTGACGCCCCACTGCATGGAGGGAGCATCCTCCGGGTAGTGGTGTCGCGCCGGAGTGTTTCCCGGGAGCCCCATGCTGACGCGTGAGTTGATCGCCCGGTTACCCAAGGCCGAGCTGCACGTCCACTTCGACGGCTCGCTCCGCCCGGAGACCATCATCGATCTGGCACGGGCCGAAGGGATCACCGTGCCCCATTCGGATCCGGAGGCGTTGCGCGCCTACATGCTGGTGGACGACGCGCGTGATCTCGAGGAGTATCTTCAGCGGTTCGCCGTCACCATCGCCCTGTTGCAGACCCCAGAGGCCATCGAGCGAGTGGCGTACGAGATGGTGGAGGACGCCGCGGCCGACAACCTTCGGTACCTGGAAGTGCGCTACTGTCCAGCGCTTTCGACGGAGAGAGGGTTGACGCTCGACGAGGTGCTCGATGCCCAGTTGCGCGGCTTCGAACGTGGCGAACGTGAGTTCGGAGTGGTTACGCGGATCATCAATTGCTCTTTGCGACATTTTGATCCAGCCGTTTCGATTGATGTTGCTGAAGTCTCGGTGGCCTATCGTGAGCGGGGCGTCGTCGGGTTCGACCTGGCTGGAGGGGAAGCGGGCCGTCCACCGGGCGTGCATCGTGAGGCGTTCGACATCGCCCGCCGGGGGTATTTGGGACTTACCGTTCACGCCGGCGAGGCGGCCGGCCCCGAGTCGATCGCCGAGGCAATCTTTCAGTGCAACGCCAATCGGCTGGGGCATGGAACGCGATTGCGTGAAGATCCCGCACTCATGAACTACGTCCGCGACCGCCGGATCCTCATCGAAACCAACATCACCAGCAACCTGCAGACTCATGTAGTGGCTCGCGCCTCAGAACACCCGGTGCGAGAGTATCTCGACCGTGGGCTCAAGGTCACCTTGTCGACCGACAGCTGGCTCATGAGCGGAGTATCGCTGACGGACGAGTATTGGCTGGCTCATACCGAATTGGGGTTCACCCGAAAGGAGATCGAACTCATGATCTTCAATGCCTTTCGTGGGGCCTTCATTTCCCGGCCGGACCGTCAGGCCTTGCTGAAGACGGTTCGCGCTGAGCTGGCCGCCATCACGTGACCGGCCCGGCCACGGTGCAGGACACGACCCAGGTCATCGATCTGATGGCCAACCTCCAGGACGGCCTGAACACTCCGCTGACGGAGCGCCTCATGGGCGTCGTGGGGCTGGCGACCATGGTCGGCATCGCCGTCCTGATGTCCGCCGACCGCAAGCGCATCAGTTGGCGGCTCGTCGGTATCGGTCTCGGCACCCAGTTGGTTTTCGGCGTGCTCATCCTCAAGACCACCGCCGGGCGCGCCGTGTTCGACTTTGCCGGTCGCGTGGTGACCGGCCTGCTCGGTTTCAGTCAAGAGGGTGCCAAGTTCCTGTTCGGGAACCTGAAAGACTCTCATGTGCCGGTTGGAATTCCGGGACCGGACGGAGTGCTGGATACCACGGCCGGTTTCGTTGCCCAAACGATGTCGATGTTTGCCTTCAGCGTCCTGCCCACCATCATCTTCTTCTCGTCCCTGATGACCGTGTTGTACTACTTGGGCATCATGCAGAAAGTGGTGAAGGGCATTGCCTGGGTGGTGCAGAAGACGCTGGGCACCTCCGGGGCGGAGACGCTCTCGGCGGCAGGCAACATCTTCATGGGCCAGACGGAAGCTCCGCTGCTGATCAAGCCGTTCGTCAACACCATGACGCGATCCGAACTCATGACCGTCATGGTCGGCGGGTTCGCTACCGTGGCCGGCGGCGTTCTGGCCGCATACGTGTTGTTCCTCCAGGGGTATTTTCCCAACATCGCAGCACACCTCCTTGCCGCCAGCGTAATGAATATGCCCGCCGGAATTGTCATCTCCAAGATCCTCATGCCCGAGGTGGGTGAGCCGGAAACCAAGGGAACACTCCACCTGCACGTCGAAAAAAAGGAGACCGGCGTGATCGACGCGGCGGCCTCTGGCGCGGGGCTGGGACTTCAGCTCGCGCTCAACGTCGGTGCCATGCTGCTCGCGTTCATCGCCCTGGTTGCCATGGTCGATTTCGGACTGGGCTGGTTCGGAGGCCTCTTCGGCCAATCGCAGTGGAGCCTGCAGTACCTCCTGGGCTGGGCCCTCCGGCCTCTGGTATGGCTCATGGGAGTGCCGTGGCAGGACGCCGGTGCGGTGGGAGGGCTGGTGGGCGTCAAGATCGGCCTCAACGAGTTCTTCGCCTACATCCAGTTTGCCGGCCAGATGGCGGGCGATCTGCTGCAACCGCGGAGTGCCGTCATCACCACCTACGCGCTCCTGGGATTCGCCAACTTCTCGTCCATCGCCATTCAGATCGGCGGCATCGGGGGCCTGGCGCCCGAGCGGCGCAGCGAGATCGCGGGACTGGGCCTGCGCGCCATGATCGGCGGCAATCTGGCCGCCTTCATGTCGGCCTCGCTGGCGGGGATGCTGATCTGATGCCTGACCGGCCCGATATTGCCACCACCGTGGCGTTTCTCCACTCCCGATTGGACGGGCGTGCACCCGCGGTCGGGATCGTGCTCGGGTCGGGGCTCGACGGCCTGGCGTCGCGGATGACAGACAGGTTGACGATTCCCTACGCCGACATCCCCGGGTTCCACGAATCAACCGTCGTCGGCCACAAGGGTGAACTGGTGATGGGTCGCCTTGCCGGGGTCGAGGTCATTGCCCAAAGTGGACGCTTCCATTTATACGAGGGGCACCCCGCCGATACCGTCACGTTGCCGGTCCGCGCGTTCGCCGAACTCGGCATCGATTCACTGATCGTGACCAATGCTGCCGGCGGGATCAGAAGGACTTTCGGTCCCGGAACGCTGATGGTGATTGCCGACCACATAAACCTGACATTCAGGAACCCGTTGTTCGGCCCGGTGCTCGAGGGCGAGCAGCGGTTTCCGGACATGTCCACTCCGTACGACGCGGGTCTCCGGGAAGCGGCCCATGCCGTAGCGACAACCAACGGCATTCCCTTGGCCGATGGCGTGTATGCTGGTCTTCTGGGGCCGAGCTACGAAACGCCGGCCGAGGTCAGAATGCTCGAGCGATTGGGCGCGGACGCCGTGGGAATGTCCACCGTCCTGGAAGTCGTGGCCGCGCGGGCGAGAGGGGTTCGATGTCTGGGGATCTCCACTATCACCAATCCGGCGTCTGGTATCAGCCACGAGGCGTTGGATCATGCGGACGTGCTCGAAATTGGCAAACGGGTGGGCGCCGATCTGGGGACGATCATTGAAGGGGTGGTGGGGGAGGGTGCGTAGTGCGTTATGCGTAGGACGTAGGACGTAGGACGTGGGATGGGTGACGTCTGATGGTTGAAGGTGAAAGCTGCTAGGGCGGTGGGACGGTGTGGTTCACGGGGCCGTGGCCGGTGCCTAGTCCCGGTGCGGTTTCTATGGCCCGATGAACGAAGTCGATGGCGTGGGCTACGGCGGTGGAGAGGTCCCGGTCGAGGGCCAGGCCGGCGGTGATGGCGGCTGACAGGGTGCAGCCGGTGCCGTGTGTGGATCGGGTGGCGATTCGCTCATTGTGATAGTGGTGGATGTCCTCGGGCGTGACGAGGACGTCGTGGATTCGATCCCCCGGCAGATGAGCCCCGGTGATCAGCGCCGCGCGGGCGCCGTGTTCGATCAGCCGTCGGCCGGCGGCGATCATCGAGAGCTCGTCGATGACCTCGACTTCGGTCAGGCGTTCGGCTTCGACCACGTTGGGAGTTACCACCGCTGCCAGCGGTACCAGGTGTTCCAGCAACGCGCCGACCGTATCTTCGGTATTGAGCGCGTCGCCCGAAGTAGCGACCAGGACAGGATCGAGCACGTAGTGCCGCCAGCTGAACCGGCGGAGGGCATCGGCCACGCGGACGATGGTGTCGCGATCAGCCAGCATGCCGCTCTTGACGCTATCAGGTGGGAGGTCTTGCGCCACTGACGCCAGTTGATCGTCGATGCTGGTGCCGGGTACCGGGTGAACGCTGCGCACGCCCTGGGTGTTCTGTGCCGTCACAGCTGTCACGACGCTGGTGCCGAACACGCGGAATTGATGGAACGTCTTGAGGTCCGCCTGGATTCCGGCGCCTCCCCCTGAATCGGATCCCGCAATGGTCAATGCAATCTTCATGGCAAGGTGTTCTCAGTGAGTGGCGCATTGCTGTCGACCGTTCGCGACCTGGCCCGGCGCCGTGCCCGCCGGCGTCGTAATTTGACCGTGGCGGAAGGGGTGCGGCTGGTCGAGGAGATCCTGGACGCCGCGGCTTCTGTGCGCGGGGTGGTAACCGCTCCGATGCTTCAAGCTAGCGACCGGGGCACGGCGCTCAAGGCCCGTCTGGCAAAGCTTGACGTGGCGCAGGTCGAGGTCTCCGACATGGACCTCATCCAATTGGCCGACACGGAACACCCACAGGGCGTTATTCTGGTGGTCGAGCCTCCTGCCTGGGAGCTGGGCGACATCCAGGTAGCGCCACGGCGCCCGGTCCTGGTGGTGGATGGTGTTCAGGATCCCGGCAACGTAGGCGCCTTGTGCCGGACGGCGCACGGGTTGGGGGCCGCGGGGGTCCTGGCGCTGCCGGGGAGCGCCGAACTATTCGCGCCGAAGGCGTTGCGTGGAAGCATGGGTGCCTTGTTTCGTCTTCCAGCGCTACGTTGCGATGACGACGTGCTGGTTGAGTGGCTCGAGAAACAGGGCGTCGAGTTGTGGTTGTCTGACAGTCATGGGACGCCGGTGCCCGATGTCGAAGGCAGTACCGGGATGGTGGCTCTGGTTGTGGGGAACGAGGGTGCGGGGGCACGTCAGGCCCTGAAGGAGCACGCCACCCAGCTGATTGGCGTGCCGCTGGTCGCCAAGGCCGAGTCTCTCAATGTCGCGGTTGCCGCGGGCATTCTTCTCTATGAGGTAGTGCATGGACGGTAGCATGTTGCCGGTACCCATCGTAATTGGCGTCGCCGCCATTATCGGCGCCATCATTGGCAGCTTCCTGAACGTTTGCCATTGCCCGTTGGCCGGCCGACGAGTCTGTGGTCAAGCCACGGTCGCGCTGCCCTGAATGCAAGGCGCCCATAGCCTGGTACGACAACCTGCCGGTGCTCTCCTGGCTCATGCTAAGGGGCCGCTGCCGTGGATGCGACAAGCGGATCTCCGTGCAGTATCCGTTGGTGGAACTGGCCACCGCCGGTATCTGGGCCTACACGGCGTATCGGCATGGCGCTACGGTGGACGCCCTGCAATGGGCGGTGTTTGGTACCATCCTGCTGGGCATCGCCATGACCGACGCCCGCGAGTACATCATTCCCGACGAGTTCAGCATCGGAGGACTGGTGCTCGGATTGGCCTTCAGTCTGTTCGGTGGGTGGGACGGGCTGGTCGCGGCGGCCATCGGGGCGGTGGTCGGGTTCGGCGTCCTGTGGCTCGTTGGTTTCCTCGGTACCCTGGCGTTCAAGGAAGAGGCCATGGGCGGCGGTGACATCAAGATGATGGCCATGGTGGGCGCGTTCCTGGGATGGCAGGGCGTTCTG
>JBDHMR010000124.1:0-5966 GCA_039656035.1 Gemmatimonadota bacterium | reverse complement strand
ATCATTTCTCAGCCCCGGGAGTGCCATGTTGTATCAACAAGGGATTCTAGCTTCCCAGTCATCCCACGTCCGAGGTCCCCATGGCATCCCGCATCCGCACCGTCGACTACTACTATCTCTCGGTCCCCGGCGATCCGGGTGAGGCCACCGAGGTGCTAGCTTCCCTGGCCGAGCGAGGCATCAACCTCGTGGCGTTCGCCGCGATCCCCATGGGTCCATACCGGACACAACTGACGATCTTTCCCGACGAGAGCCCTCAACTTGAAGACGAAGCTTCGGCGTCGGGGTTGCGGCTGGACGGTCCCCATCCGGCGCTGCTGGTGCAGGGCGATGACGAGTTGGGCGCTCTGGCCGCCATTCACCGGAAGCTCTCAGACGCCGATATCCCTGTGTTTTCGTCCAGCGGGGTGACGGATGGTAGTGGCAGATTCGGCTATGTGTTGCACATCAGGCCGGACGCTGTGGAGAGAGCAGAGGCGGCGTTGGGATTGTGATGGGATCCAATAGAGATGGCGGACGAGCGGTCAGGCGGTCGATGGGTGCTTGGGGTCGGCCAATAGAGCGGCGTCGGGCCTGGCCGGCGCGGGGTGTCGCCTTGCTGCATTAGGCTGCGGCTCGTACCGTAGAAGCAGAACGGGTTGTGGGCAGCCCAGCAACTGATGCGTGAGAATGATGCGCCCACTTTATGAGTTCGCTAATGGTCCTTTACAGTCGCGTGCGCGGTATCCCGCCACCAGCTCTCAAGCGCCTCCGGATCCGACACCGATAACCCTAAATGCCTGCGCATAGCGACCAGCAGTGAATCGGCTTCGCTCGATGTTCCCAAGAGTGCGCGGAGGCCATGGATACCCGCGCGGTGGTATACGGCCTCCACGAACAGAGCGCCCGTGGCGTAGCGAGCATCATTCTCCTGCGGGCCCCAACCGGCTGACCCTCGCACGAACGCCTCTAACGTAACGTCTGGGTGTGCCAGCTGATACTCCGCCAGTAGGATGTACATCTCTCGAGCAGAGCGACCCTTCGAACCCCCGAGCCAGGTGGGTACCCCTTCGCCGAGTATGGCACCGCCACCTAGGTGGTGGGCAAGTACAACATGCACTATTTCGTGAAGATAGGCTTCACCTTGAGTTGGATCACCTGCGAGCACGATGCGAGCCCCCGTAAGTGCATTACCGCCCGAGGCCGTACCTCTTCCAGACGGCAATAGGAAGAAGTCGAGCCCGAGAGCCCGGAAGTATTCGTCCGGTGACGCCGTGACATAATAATCGAGATGCTCTGGTGGAGGCACGGCGAAGAGCGTCGCGACGGAATCCACGAAGTGGGCCGCCTCCACAGCGCGAGCTTCGTTTCTGACTTGCCCGGGAGCATACCGGAAGGTGATTCTACCCAACTGGTATGAGGGCCAGTTCCGCGTGAGCCATGGTAGAGCATTCGAAAGCCGCCATCCGTAGTGCGAGTCGGACGCACGCACCGCGTAGACGCGCTGCAGGGCGAGAGGCATGATCTGCTCCCGTGTGCTGTCGGCGCGGGCGTGCAGGACCTTGACGATGTACACGCTATCCCCCGGTCCAGCTGACAATACCCCCAGCACGGTGGCGGGAAAGCCCTGATAGGCGAGGTACAGATGTAGGTCGCCGACCAAGCGGTCCAACGAGTCGGCAGTCGACCAGAGCCCCCGCGTGCCAGCCGAGGTGTCCGGCTGTGTGAGGTAGGCGCGCACAAGCTCAACGATATTGCCAACGTCTGGCGCGGTTGTGTCCACACCGAAACTGACCGTTACGCTCGGTGCCGGACGCTGTGCCGACACGGGCGCAGCTTCGAAGGCAACACATGCTGCAAGAATGAGGCGCAGCGGAGAGGTATGTCGAACCTTGATTGGCGAAAACGGCCCAACACGGAGTCTTGAGGCCATCCGAGTCCTTAGGTTGCCGTTGCTGCCTAACTAATATTGGACCTGCATCACATTGCCTGTCCGCCGTCCATTCCACTTCCACTGTAGGGCCCGCAACCTAATCCGGCAAGACCGACCCTCGATCGGACCACCCATCAAACCGGGCACGACGAGCCTACGACTCAACCCCTGTGATCTTCACGACTGTACGTCCGCGGGCCTCACCGGCCAGCAGCGTCGCGAAGGCCTCCGGAAGACCGGCCAAGGTGATCTCTTTCGTGACCGTCGGCAGGCGAGTCGGCTTCATGTCCGTTGCCAGCCGCCGCCACACGTCCTGCCGGCGGGCCATGGGGCACATGACGGAGTCAATGCCGAGCAGGCTTACGCCTCTGAGGATGAATGGCAGCACCGTCGTGTTCAGGTTGATGCCTGCCGTCAGTCCGGAGCTGGAGATGTATCCGCCGTACTTCATGGTTCGCGTCAGCCACGCCAAGATGTCGCCACCCACCGGATCAACCGCTCCCGCCCACATGGACTTCTCCAGAGGTCGGGTGCCCATTTCGATCTCGTGTCTGGAGAGCACTTCCTTCGCGCCCAGCGACCGCAGGTGGTCGTGCTCTCCGTCCTTGCCGGTCAGCGCCGTGACGTCGTAGCCGAGCGTCGCGAGGAGCTCCACCGCCACGCTCCCGACGCCACCGGTCGCACCGGTGACGATGACTGGACCATCCCCGGGTGAAAGACCGCTGCGCTCCATCTGGTCGATGGACAGCGCCGCGGTGAACCCCGCCGTGCCGATCGCCATGGCGTCGAACGGGGTCAGACCATCCGGCAGGCGCACGGGCCACTCCGCCGGGACCCTGGCGTATCCCGCGTATCCTCCGTCGTGCGTGACGCTCAGATCGTAGCCCGTGACGATAACCTGATCGCCCTCGTCGAACATGGGGCTCTCGCTCGAAACCACCGACCCTGCGAGGTCGATGCCTCCAGTCAGCGGAAAGCGCCGGACGATCTTACCGGCGCCCGTGGCTGCGAGGGCGTCCTTGTAATTCACACTCGAGTAGGCGGTCTCGATGACCACATCGCCCGGGCTGAGGTCGTCCAGGGTAGCGGTCACCAGCCGACCTTCGCATTTCTTGTCCTGTTCGAAGATCCGGTATGCGTCGAAGTCCGTCATGGTTCCGGCTCCATTTCTTGTTTCATCCGTTGCCAGGCCTGCCGAGCCTCGTCGACGGACCCCTCGTCCTCGATGGTCGTGATATCGCCCGGATCGCGGTCGAGGACGACGGCCTTCAACACGCGCCGCATGATCTTGCCGCTGCGCGTCTTGGGGAGCATCGAAACGAAGTTGAGTTCACCGATGACGGCTATCGGCCCGAGCTCGCGCCGAATCGTTGCGATCAGCTCCTGGCGGAGCTCGTCCGATGGGCTCGCGTCGTTCTTGAGAACCACGAAGCCGGCGATGACCTCCCCGCGGGTCTCGTCCGGTCGTCCCACCACGCCGCACTCGGCCGCAGCCGTGTGCTTGAGACAGGCACTCTCCACCTCGATGGTGCCGATCCGGTGCGCGGCGATCTTGATGACATCGTCGGCGCGTCCGCCGAACCAGTAATAGCCATCCTCGTCGATGTGGGCCACGTCGCCGCTGTAATAAAGGCCAGAGATCTTCTGCCAGTAATCCGGTCCGTACCGTTCCGGCTCACCCCAGAGAGCCGCTGTCAGACCAGGGAAGGGACGTTTGAAAACCATAATGCCCGCCTCGCCGACGTCACACGGCGTACCATCTGTTCTGACCACGTCCGCCTCGATGCCCGGGAGCGGAATGGCAGCCGAGCCCGGCTTGATGGGAAGCATCTCGATACCATACGGGTTGCCAAAGACCGGCCCACTCGTCTCAGTCTGCCACATATGGTCGATCACCGGGACACGCCCGCCCAGAATCGTGTTCTGGAGCCAATCCCAGGCCGGTGGGTTGAGAACCTCTCCGGCCGACACTACCCGTTCGAGCCTCGAGTGGTCGACGCTCCCGAGTGGGCCGTCACCATATCGCATGAGCGCCCTGACCGCCGTCGGCGACGTGAAGATCCCCGTAGCCCCGAACTCCTCGACGGCGACGCGCCAATTGCTCTCGGGCTCCGGATAATCGAGCGCACCTTCGAAGACGACGGTGGTACAGCCGGCTAGCAGGGGACCGTACACCATGTAGCTGTGCCCAACGATCCAGCCGATATCGGATGTGGCCCACCACACGTCGGAGGGTTTCAACCCGAAGCACCATCGCCCCATGGCGACAACGTGGACCTGATAGCCGCCGTGTGTGTGAATCACCAGTTTGGGTTTGGCAGTCGTACCGGATGTGGCGAGGATGAACGCCGGCTCGTTTGCCTCCATCGATTCCCAGTCGCCGGACTGGCCCTCGGCTCCGGCTAGAAAGGCATCCCACGGGATGTCCCGGTCGACATGGAGCGCCGGCCCGCCCACCAACCGTTGCAGCACGACCACGTGCTCAACCTCGTGTCCGCCCGTTCCCAGCGCGTCGTCCACCAACGGCTTGAGCGGGATCTCCTTACCCTTGCGGTAGGTGATGTCGGCGGTGAACACCACCCGGGAACCACTGGCCGAAATCCGATCGGCTAGCGCCTGCGCTCCGAATCCAGCGAAGACTACCGAATGAATCGCGCCTATTCTCATGCATCCCAGCATGAGTATGACCGCCTCGGGGCACGTGGGCATGGAGAGGGTGACGCGATCGCCCTTTTCGACCCCCAGACCGCGCAGCGCAGCGGCCACCCGGCTCACTTCGTGAAGGAGTTGCTCGTAGGTGAACACCACGCGATCGCCGCGCTCGTTGAAATAGATCAAAGCGTCGCGGTCGCCGTTGCCCTCGGCCACGTGACGGTCCAACGCGTTGTGGGCGATATTGGTCTCGGCACCGACGAACCAACGGAACGTCGGAGGGTCGGCCTCGTACAGGCGGTCCCACTTTCGAAACCACGGTATCTCCTGAGCCGCCCTTTCCCAAAACGCCTCGGGATTCCGTAGCCCGTCCTCAATCCACTGCGTGATTGTCGGCGAGGCGAATGCCACTAGACCCTCCTTTCTGAGACAGGAAGTAAGGTTCGTGTGCGCCGGGACATTTGCAAGTGGTAAGACGTTGAGGCCGACAATCCCCTCGCAATCCTCAGCCCTGGGCAGGGGTACTTGAGGTTGTTACGGGAGGAACCTCCTAATAATGGAATAGGAGGCGGGGTAGCCACCCTGCCCTTGTCACCAAGAGCGCGTTTGGTTTATCGATGCCGAAGCCGAACGGAGGGGGGCTACTGATAAAAACGCATGAAATGGGGGGATTCTTGTGTGGGTTGCTTCGGAAAAGCTACGGGAAGGCGCAGGTTGCGCGCTCCAAGTTGACACACTTGATTCCCTACGCCGCCCCACCTCTGGGGTCACCCGGCTGGATTCGTTGGCCTTGGGCGCGACCGCCGTTGGCCTTGGGCGCGACCGCCGGCCTCCTGATAGTCGTCGCCCTGCTTGCCGGCATCTTGCCGGCCCACCGTGCGATGAAGGTCGATCCCGTCTCAGCATTGCGCGCCGAATAGCACCGAGTAAACGGTGCGCGACTCAGCCTCTACCTGTGAACGCGGAATCCTAACGCCACCGTATTGGAGCCCGACTGTACCGCGTCACCGAACACTCCGAACGCACCCGATCGGTGATGGATCCGACCCACGAGCTGCACCTGCGGCACCGAAGGTACGGCAAGGGTCATCTCGAGCATCACGTAGTTGAGCAGCCGACTGGTCCCACCGACATACGCCGTCTCGATCTCGACATCGGGCACTTGGTTCACCATTGACAAGCCTTCGCCAACGGCAAACGACGTCGCCACGATGTGATTCCACGGTAGGCGTCGCCATCGCAGAGCCGCGTATGCGCTCACCTCCGGGATCCAGCTGCCTGACGGCTGCCTCCGGGTGTTGAGCGTCCCTCCCACCTGTACGCGGGCTGCAAGCAAACGGTCGAAGAATCGCCCGAACCCCGTGGTCGGCGGGATCGTGTAGGCCACGTCCAAACTGTAGAT